>JANPJI010000300.1:0-1771 GCA_031425425.1 Rubricoccaceae bacterium | reverse complement strand
GAACCTACGCCGGGATCGACCAGGAGGTGATGCGCCGAGGCGAGATTGATGAAGAGGATGTAGAGGACGAAGGCGCCGCGGCAGACGGTTTCGTTCACGGGCTTCGCGCCCGTCGCCAAGTTCGCGATAAGATACCAGATGGCGACCATCGCGCAGACGTTGACCTGCTGTGACTGATGGCCGAGACCCCACCAGATCATGCGATACCACATCGGGTCCGGCTGCGGCGTCCAGCCCATCGAATAGGTGAACGTCGGGATCATCACGATCGCGCCGTGCAACAGCGTGACGACGGCGATGATCGCCGCCGCCGTGGCGCCGAAGGTGACGAGCGGCATCGAGCCCTCGTAGTGCCGGTCGCGTTTCGCGACGTAGAGCGTGGCGAAGAAGTTGAAGACGCCGATGAGCGTGCCGACGGCGACGAAGATGATCCCGAGATAGAAGAGCGGATGCGCCAGCAGCGGGAGGTAGCTCGTGAGGAGGACGTCGGCTTTGCCCTGGAGGATGACGGAGTTGACCATCACCGCGCCGCTCAGCATCAGGCCGAACGAGACCCAAGCGACTTTTCGGGAAAAGAGCCGCGACTTGAGCGGCACGGTGCACGCGAAATAGAGCACTGCGACCTCGAAGAAGAGGATCCAGAAGAGGAGCATATTGACCCCGTGAAACGTCAGGACGCGGTAGAACCAGTCGACGGGCAGCAGGTGCACCGTCTGCCAGCGCGTGAGCGCGAGGAGGATCGCGGCGATGCCGCCGAGCAGCAGGAAGACGACGGCGGCGACGGCGTTAAGCTTGATGAATTTTTCCGCGGCGAGGCAGACCGACAGGCCGGTGGTGTCGCAGCGGCGCATTTCAGCCGGGACGGGGGCAACATCGGGCGCGAGCGGAGCGGGAAGCGTGGCAGTTGAAGACATGGTGGTGTTCTCCGGAGAGGAAGGAGTGCGGTTACTCGACGAGGATTTTGCCGATCATCTTGTCGTGCCCGATGCCGCAGAATTCGTTGCAGACGATCGTGAACTCGCCTTTCGAAGTCGGCGTGAGCGTGAGGACGTGGTCGTAGCCGGGCAGCACCTGGAAATTCATGTTGAGCGGCTGGAGCGAAAACCCGTGTTGCAGATCGAGCGCCGAGAGATGCAGCCGGTAGGTCTCGCCCTGACGCAGCTTCAGCACGGGATACCAGGACCACATGCGGCCGATCAGGTAGGCGTCGCCGCCGGGAGCGGGCTCGGCGATCGGGACGACCATGCCGCCGGGCATGGTGCGCTCGCCGACCTTGTTAGCGGCGGCGAATTTCTCCGTGCGCGCGAGGAAGTCCGCGGGTTTCACGGCATACGCTTCGCCGCGACTGTTCTGTTTGCCGCGGAAATGCCAGAACGGCATCATCACGCTCATCACGAAGCACCAGAGCAGCGCGAGGCCGATCCAGAGTTTCTCGGCGCCCGCGGGCGCTTTATACCAACCGCGTTCAGGAATTGTGAGGCTCATGGTGATTCGTCCTCAGGGCAGCGTGGCGGGTTGGATGGTGCCGAGCTCGATCCAGCCCCACAGGGTGTAGGAGAGGAGCGGAATGACGACGCCGAGCACCAGGAGGAGCCAGGTGTTGTCCATCAGGCGCTTTAGCAGCGGGTCTTGAGTTTCGTTCTTCATGTTGGGATTGAGCTGGAACACTCCGCGGCGCGCCGCGACGGCGGGCGCCACCAGCCGCGCATTTCACGCAGCACGAGAAAGAGGAACCACAGGCCGCCGGCCACGGCCACGAGCCCGCCGAGGC
>JANPJI010000299.1:0-2890 GCA_031425425.1 Rubricoccaceae bacterium | reverse complement strand
GGCTCGCGCGAGACGGATGGCTTCTGGCCCGCGCCAGAACGGATCGTCCCCATTGCCGAGGAGAACGTCGCGGCGAACCGCTACGCCATGACGGTTGCCGGTGGTACGCCGGCCGTGGCGGGCCTCACCGTGACCGAGGACCCGGCCGGCAGCGGCAACCGCAACGGCTTCGTGGACGCGGGCGAGACGGCCCTGGTCTCGGTCACACTCACCAACGTCGGTCGTGCGGACCTCGCCGGGCTAAGCCTGCGCCTCGCATCGTCGGACGCACGGATCGTGGCGGAAGCGGGTGCCTTCGGAACGTCGGAGGTCGTCGCGCCGGGCGCGACACGCACCCTCGGACCGATCCGCGTCACCGTCGGCGCGGCGACTCCGCTCGGCGACATTGCGGCGCTCTCCGCGCAGGTCGCGCTGCTCGACGGCAACGGCTACACCGTCACGCTCCCGATGCCGGCGCTCACCATCGGCACGCCCGAGACGCTCCTCGCCGACGACGCGTCGTCGCTGGCTGGCTGGACGGCCGCCGGCGCGCCGGCAGCCAGTGGCTGGGGCCTCTCGACGTCCATCTTCGTCAGTGGGCCGTCGTCGTTCGCTGACAGCCCGGCCGGCCCGTACGCCAACAACACGGACCGGACGCTGACGCGCACCGCGGCGCTCGACCTCTCCGGCACGACGGCGGCGCGTCTCCACTTCCGCACCCGCTTCGACCTCGAGTCCGGGTACGACGCCGCGACCGTCGAGGCGCAGGCGGGCACCGGCCCATGGACGGCCCTCGCCGGCCGGTTTACGACGCCCTCGACGGGCAACTCGCCTGCGCCGGCCGGGACGCCGGTCTACACCGGCACGCAGACGACCTTCCGGGACGAGGAGGTAGACCTCGGCGCGTTCTCCGGCCAGCCGTCCGTCCGCCTCCGCTTCCGCCTCCGCTCCGACGGGTCCGCGACCCGCGACGGGATGTACGTGGACGACCTCCGCGTCGTCCGCCTCGTCGTCCCGACCCCGATCGTCGCGTCTGAGCCCACGGCAGCGGCGGGACACACAGTCACTCTCGGCGTCGCCATCCCGAACCCGGCGCGTGGGCGCGTCCGACTCCCGTTCTCGCTCGCCGCGGCGTCGGACGCCGACGTGGCCGTGTTCGACGCGCTCGGCCGGCGCGTCGCGGTGCTGCACGCGGGCGCGGCACTGGCCGGGACGACGGTGGCCGAGTGGGACGCGAGCGCTGCCGCCCCCGGCGTATACGTCGTCCGCCTGCGGACGGCCGCAGGCGAGGCGTCGCGCCGCGTGGTCGTCCGCTGACGGCGTCCGCTACCGGATCGGCGTCCGCGGCCGGCCGTCGTCGATCACCTCGGCGTCCTCGACGGCCGCCGCGGTCGGCGGGCGCATCGGCCCCATCGGCGCGCCGAGGGGCGCCACGCGGATCGCGCCGCTCGCGACGCGCCGCTCGAACGACCGGACGAGGGCGCGCCGCACGAGCGCCCGCGTCGGCGGGAACAGCCCGAGCAGGCCCGCCAGGTCGGTCAGGAAGCCGGGCGCGACGAGCAGCGTCGCCGAGACGAGCACGACGAGGCCGTCCACGATCTCGGGGCCGGGCGCGGCCCCCTGGGCGAGACGCTCCTGGACACGCCGCCATGCGCCACGGCCCTCGCGCCGCGCCAGCCAGGAACCGGCGACGGCGGTGAGGAGAACGATGCCGAGCGTCGGGCCGAAGCCGAGCCGGTCGCCGATGGCGATCAGGAGGGCGATCTCGGCCGCAGGCACGAGCAGGAACAGCAGCAACAGCCGACCGAACATGAGCGACGCAGCGGTGTGGAGGGGCCAGTACGGCCGAGTCGGCTCGGGGCTTCGCGCCGCCGCCGTCTTTCTCGCGATCCTCGCCGGCCCCGCCGCGGCGCAGCCCGTCGCGGTTGCCCGCCCGTCCGTCGCCGATCTCAGCGCGGCGCGCCGCGACGCCGAACGGGCGCACCTGTGGCGCGTCGGTGTGTGGGGCGCGGCGAACGTGGCGGCCGGGGCCGCCCTGCTGGCCGCCTCGGGCCGCGCCGCCCATCCGGGACGGCGGGCGTTCGGGATTCAGGCCGCCGCGTGGGGGGCCGTCAACGTCGGCATCGCGGGCGTGGCTTTGTCGCGGGGCACGGCGGACAGCCTCGCGACGCTCGGGTCGGCGCTGCACGCTGAGAACGGTCTTGGCGACGTGCTCTGGCTGAATCTCGGCCTCGACGCCGGCTATGCGGCGGTCGGGGCGACGCTCTGGATCGTCGCCTCGCGGGGTGTGGCAAACCCGGCCGCGTGGCGCGGGCACGGGCAGGCGGTCCTGCTCCAGGGCGCGGTCCTGTTCGCCCTCGACGCCCTTGTGCTGGCCGGGTCGCAGGAGCGCCTCGGCGCGCTCATCGAAACGGCCGCGCTCGTCCCCACGGCGGACGGCGTCGCACTCCTCCTGCGCTTCTGATGCGCGAGGCTCCCCGGCTTCTCCTCGGGGCGCTGTTCGTCGCCGCCGGCGTGCTCCACCTCGTCCGGCCCGACGCGTACCTCGTCGCGATGCCGCCTTATTTACCGGCGCACCGGGTGCTGATCCTCATCAGCGGCGTCGCCGAGATCGTCGGCGGTGTGGGCCTGTGGACGCCGGCGGGCCGGCTGCGACGGTGGGCCGGCTGGGGGCTCGTCGCACTCCTCGTAGCGATCTACCCGGCCAACGTGCATATGGCGATGGCGGGCGTCGGCGGACCCGCGTGGGCGCTGTGGGCACGGCTGCCGCTTCAGGGTGTGCTCGTTGCGTGGGCGCTCCGGTCGAGTGGTGCACTCGGCGAGGCCGGCTATTCGACGACCTCGAACGAGCCCGGACAGGCGAGGCGCGCGAGGTCGAGGTCCGCCGGGGCGTAGGTCGTGTAGACCAGCT
>JANPJI010000298.1:0-2137 GCA_031425425.1 Rubricoccaceae bacterium | reverse complement strand
GTACGTGTCCGCCGTCATGATCGAGCCCGACCCGTCGGGCCCGTTCACGAAGAACAGCTCCAGCCGGACCGCGAGCGCGAGGAGCCCGCCGATCGAGAAGAAGAACGAGACCGCGACGAGATACATGATCCCGATCCGCTTGTGGTCCACGGTCAGGGCCCACGACTTGACCCACTCCCACGCCCGGGCGAGCCCGCGGACGTCGTCGGCGGGGCGCGGCTCGCGGAGGTAGTTGTGGACCGGCTCGTGTCCGGCCGGGAAAGCGCGCGGGGCCGGGGCCGTGCGGGCGACGGGCGCGGGGGCGGTGAGCGTTGCCATTGGGAGCGGTGGGGTTAGTTGGCGGCCGGAGCAGCGGTCGAGTCGGTCGCCGCGGCGAGCGTGGTGTCGGCGGCGGTGCCGGCCCCGTTCAGGACGCGGATGTAGGCGATGATGCCGTTCACCTGCTCGTCGTTGAGCTGGCCTTCGTAGGAGGGCATGTTGCCGTTGGCGTAGCCCGCGACGATGTGCGCCTGCGGGTACAGGATCGACTGCGTGAGGTACTCGGCATCGCCCATCATCGGTGGGCCTTCCGTATGGGGCTGCATGGTCATCCAGATGCCCTTCCACGACGGGCCGACGCCGGCCGAGCCGTCGACCGAGTGGCACGTCACGCAGTTGCGCTGCGAGTACAGACGCTCGCCGAGAGCCGCCGGGGCCACGGGTCCGGCACTCGGCGGGCCATCCCGGAGGATGCGGTAGTAATCCTGCGTACTCACGACGTGGATCCGCGCGCCCATCGCCGAGTGGCCCGTCCCGCAGTACTCGGTGCAGACCACCTGGTACACGCCCACGTCGGGTGCCTCGAACCAGACGAACGAGTAGCGGTTCGGGAGCACGTCGTGCTTGATGCGGAACTCGGGGACGAAGAAGCTGTGCAGGATGTCCTGGCTCGTCATCGTGAGCTTGACCGGCTGGCCGGCCGGAACCCAGATCTCGCCGTAGCCGACCTGCCCGTTGTCGTACTCGAACTGCCACGCCCACTTCTGCGCCGTGACCTTGATCTCGATCGCGTTCGTCGGCGGGATGGACGTGCTCACGTAGGCGCGGAAGCCCCAGAAGAAGACGACGAGCACGAGCAGGGTCGGGACGACGATCCACGACACCTCGAGCCACTTGCTCTCGTGTACGTCGCGCGGGCGGTCCGTGTGGCTCCGGCGGCGGTACGTCCACATGAAGTAGAGCATCGCCGCGGCGACGAGAATCGTCAGGACGATGCTCGCATACAGGATGAAGTTGAACAGCGCGTCGATCTCGGGGGCCGTCGTCGAGCGCTGGGGCGGCATCCACAGGCCGTTGTCGCCGGACCAAAAGGCCTGCCGGGTCGGGAGAGTCGCAGTGGAGTCGATCTGCATCGCAGAGAGCAGGATGGGCGCGCGGGGCGCCAGCGGGTCGTCAGTGAGCGGGAGCGTCGCCGAGCGACGGGTCGCCGAGCGACGGGTCGCCGAGGCGCGTGTCGGCGGTCTGCCGGCGCGCCTCGCGGCGCCACATCAGGGCGAAGAAGCCGAGCATCAGGGCCAGGAGGGCACCGCCGACGATCTTGGCGATGCCGAGGATGGCGAGCGAGTAGCCCTGCGCGTCGGCGTCGTAGTGGAAGCACGTCAGGATGAACCGGTCGAGCGTCGTGCCCGTCTTGCCCTCGCCGGCCTCGACCAGCGCGAGGCGCACGTCGCGCGGCGGGTAATCGATGCCGTAGAGGTACCGCGACACCATCCCGGTCGGGCTCAGGACGACGGCGACGGCGTTGTGGCCGTACTCGCCCGTGCGAATGTCGTAGGCGTAGTGGAAGCCGACCTGGTCGGCGAGCGTCTTCACGCTGCCCTCGGTCGCCGCAGTGACGGTCCAGAAGTGGAGCCCGGCCGCGGCCTCGGGCCGCCCGATGCGCTCGACGTAGCGGGCCTTCGCCGAGTCGGCGCGGGCGGGCGTGTCGCGGGGGTCGATCGAGACCGCGAGCACGGCGTAGTCGTCGCCCACGGGCAGGTCCACGGCCTTCACGGCGTCCGCGACGCCGTCGAGGACGAGCGAGCACAGCATCGGGCAGCTGTGGTAGACGAACGCGACGACGAGGGGACGGTCGCCGGTGAGCAGGCTGCCCAGGCGA
>JANPJI010000297.1:0-4997 GCA_031425425.1 Rubricoccaceae bacterium | reverse complement strand
CGCTGCTGGGCGGCCTGACCGCCCGTCTCGCGCATCGCCTCGGCGTGCGCCACGAGGCGCGCGGTGGCGTCCTCGCGGCGGTCGAACAGGACGGCCTCGATGAGCGCCAGCAGAGCCGGCTCGATCTCGGAGTAGACACCGAGCTGGCCCGCGTTGACGATGCCCATGTCCATGCCCGCCTTCGCGGCGTGGAACAGGAACGCGGTGTGCATCGCCTCGCGGACGGCGTCGTTGCCGCGGAACGAGAAGCTCAGGTTCGAGACGCCGCCGGAGACCTTGGCGCCGGGCAGGTTCGCTTTGATCCACCGCGTCGCATCCAGGAAGTCGATCGCGTAGCGGTTGTGCTCCGGCAGGCCCGTCGCGATGGCGAAGATGTTGGGGTCGAAGATGACGTCCTCGGGCGGGAAGCCGATCTCGGTCGTGAGGATGCGGTAGGCGCGTTCGCAGATGGCCGTGCGGCGGTCCAGCGTGTCGGCCTGCCCGTCCTCGTCGAACGCCATCACGATGACGGCCGCGCCGTAGTCGCGGGCGAGCGTCGCCTGGTGGCGGAACGCGTCCTCGCCCTCCTTGAGCGAGACCGAGTTGACGACCGGCTTGCCGGGGATGCACTTCAGGCCCGCCTCGATGACGTCCCACTTGGACGAGTCCACGACGACGGGCACGCGCGCGAGGTCGGGCTCGGACATGGCGAGGAGCAGGAAGCGCTCCATCGCCGCGGCGGAGTCCAGCATCCCCTCGTCCATGTTGACGTCCACCATCTGCGCCCCGTTCTCGACCTGCTGCCGGGCGACCGCGAGGGCCGCCTCGTAGTCGCCGGCGAGGACGAGCCGCGCGAAGGCCTTGCTGCCCGTCACGTTGGTCCGCTCGCCGATGTTGACGAACAGGCTCTCGTCGGTGATGCTCAGCGCTTCGAGCCCGGCGAGGCGCGTCGCCGAGGCGACCGTGGGGACGGCCCGCGGCGCGACGCCGGCCACGGCCGCGGCGATGGTCGCGATGTGGTCCGGCGTGGTCCCGCAGCACCCGCCGACGAGGTTGAAGGCTCCAGAGCCCGGCCCGTCCGCACCCGCGGCGAGCTGCCGGATGACGGCCGCGGTCTCGTCCGGCGTCTCGTCGTAGCCGCCGAGCGCGTTCGGCAGGCCCGCGTTCGGGTAGAAGCTGATCGGGACCGGCGCGAGGCGCGCCAGCTCTTCGATGTACGGCCGCAGCTGCGCCCCGCCGAGCGCGCAGTTAAAGCCCACCGCCACGAGGTCCGGCGCGTGCATCACCGAGACCCAGAACGCCTCGACGGTCTGGCCGACGAGCGTGCGCCCGGAGAGGTCCACGATGGTGCCCGAGATCATCACCGGGATGTCCGAGCCCGTCTCGCGCTTGAAGCGCCGGATCGCCGCGATGGCGGCCTTGGCGTTGAGCGTGTCGAAGACCGTCTCGACCAGCAGGATGTCCACCCCGCCCTCGACGAGCGCGCGGACCTGCTCGTCGTACGCGTCGCGGACCTGATCGAAGGTGACGCCGCGCAGGCCGGGGTCGTTGACGTCGGGCGAGAGCGAGAGCGTGCGGTTCATCGGCCCGATGGAGCCGGCGACGAGGCGCGGGCGCTCGGGCGTCGCGACCTCGTCGCAGGCCTCGCGGGCGAGGCGCGCCGCGGCGACGTTGATCTCGCGTACGAGCCCCTCCATGCCGTAGTCGGCCATCGAGACGGCCTGGGCATTGAACGTGTTCGTCGCGAGGACGTCCGCCCCGGCGGCGAGGTACTGCCGGTGGACGTCGCGGACGGCGTCGGGCTGCGTGAGGCACAGCACGTCGTTGTTGCCCTGGATGGGGCTCGGCCAGTCGGCGAAGCGGCCCTGCGGGCCTCCGCGGAAGTCGGCCTCCTGGAAGCGGTGCTGCTGGAGCATCGTGCCCATCGCGCCGTCGAGGACGAGGATGCGCTCGGCGAGGAGCGCGCGCAGGCGGTCGGCTGACGTCATCGGATGTGCGGGTTTCAGTCGTGCCCGAAAGCTAGGCGACGGCTTGCGTGCTGTGGCGAAGGCCATGTGAACGGAACGCACGCGGCGGCGGTTCGTGCTCCGCTTTTCTCATAGGAGTTCCGCAGTTGAGCCAGGATCGTCCAAAACGCCCGCTACAACGTCATCCCCGCGGAGGCGGGGATCCATCTTCAGGGCCGCCGTGGCGCTCGTCAGGCCGATGGATTCCCGCCTCCGCGGGAATGACGGCAATCAGGGACCGCCAACTGCGTACGTCCTGTCTCATTTCCGACTCCGTGCCTCTCCCCTTCCGCCTCGTCGTCCTCGCCGCGGCGCTGGCTCTCGTCCCGAGCCCCTTCGTTCCAAGCCTCCGCGCGCAACACCTCGTGGTCGTCGGCGGCGGGGCGCGCCCTCCCGAGATCGTCGCCGAGATCGTCGCGCTCGGCGGGGGCGCAGCGGGGCACATCGTCGTCGTCCCGGCCGCGTCCGGCGAGCCGGAGACCGTCGGGCGCGCGCAGGCAGCCGAGTTCGTCGCGGCCGGGTTCGGGCGCGCGGCCGTCGCCCTCGGTGCGCCCGATGCCGACTCGACGGTCGCGCTGTTCGACACGGCGACGGCTGTCTTCTTCTCGGGCGGCGACCAGAGCCGGCTCGTCGCGGCGCTTCGCGGCACGCGCGCGCTCGCGGCGATCCGGGCGCTCCACGCCCGCGGCGGGGTCGTCGCCGGAACGAGCGCCGGGGCGGCCGTCATGAGCCGCGTGATGCTCACCGGCGACGAGCGCGTCAACCCGGATGCGGCGGACGCGCCGTTCTCGACCGTCGAGCCTCACAACGTGGACACCGCCGAGGGGTTCGGCTTTCTCACGTGGGCCGTCGTGGACCAGCACTTCGCCGTCCGACGCCGCCAGAACCGCCTCCTGAGCGTTGTCCTGGACCACCCCGGCCTCGTCGGGATCGGCATCGACGAGGAGACGGCCATCGTGGTGAACCCGGACGGCCATTTCCGGGTCGTCGGCCGCCGCGGCGTGCAGGTGTTCGACGCGCGCGAGACGACCGTCGAGACGCGCGGGCGCGGGTTCTCGGCGAGGGGCGTCCGCCTCCACGTCCTCGCCGCGGGCGACGGGTTCACGGCCGCCGGCGTTCTCCGGCCGTGACCGCCGGGCCGAACGGCGCGCGGGGCCGGAGCCCTGTGGCTCCGGCCCCGCGCAGGCGAGACGGGCGTGGTGCCGGCCGGTGTCAGTCGCGGCCGCCGCCGTTGCCGTTGCCGTTGCCGCCGCCGTTGCCGGAGAGCGCGACCGACTCCGCGTTCAGCACCGGCACCGAGTCGTCGGCTGCCGTAGCGTCGGTCCCGATCGCTGCGAGGACGTTCGAGAACCGGAGGACGAGGCCGGTGCTGTTCGCCTTCTCGGCGACGAGCGCGTCGCCCCCGTCGAGGACGAGGTCGACCGGGTTGCCGAGCTGCGTCGCCGCGCCGAAGACCCGGTACCGGAAGGCCACGTTGCCGTTCGCCGTGTCGCCGTTGGCGATCGTGATCAGCTGGCCGTCGCCGGCCGCCCCGGCACCCGCGGCCACGCCGACGTCGGTGAGGACGAGCGTCCGCGAGCGGTCGTCGAAGGCGATGCCGTGGAGGTTCACCGTGATCTTGACCGCGCCATCGGTCGGCGTGATGACGCGCGACGGGCCGGCCGTGCCGCGGTCGCGGAAGAAGCGGTCGTAGACGAGGACGGTGCCGTTGGTCGCGGCAACGAAGAGGCGGTCGCTCGAGTTGTCGTAGGCCACGTCCCAGACGTTCGCCCCGCCCGTGTTCGTCACGACGAACTGCGGAGCCGCGTTGCCCGACGCGTCGCGGGCGAAGACGCGGATCGCGCCCGGCGCGCCGTTGTCGGCGACGATGATCGAGCCGCGCGCGAGGATGAGGCCCTTCGGCGCGATGAGGCCGGTCGCCGAGCCGGCGATCAGGCGGCTGCTGCCGACCGTGCCGCCGGTGCCGCCGCACTCGCTGCCGCGGCCGCCGCGCTCGCACAGACGGTCCACGACGAGAATGCCGCCCGTCATCGCGGCGAGGTCGACGCTCACGAACGCGGACCCGTTGGAGGCGAACGTGATGTTCTGGACGCTCGTCACAGCGGCGTCGAAGCCGTTGGTCGTCGCCTGGAGGTCGAGCGCGTCCGAGAGGCGGACGATGGCGTCGTTGGCCGCGCCGGCGGGGTTCGACGTCGCGAAGACGCTGCCGGAGCCTCGGCCGCCGCGGGCCGCGTCTGCCGCCGCCGATGCGTCCCCGGACGCCGCGTAGTCGGGGTTCGAGTCGCAGGCGGCGAGGCTGAGCGCCGCGACGGCGGCGAGCAGGAGAGATGTGCGCGAGAGGAGCATGGACGTGGAAGGAAGTAGAGTGAGGGAGAGCCGTCCGCGCGCAGGCTGCGCGGGCACGGCTCCCACACTAGGCCGCCCGGCTATCCACTTCAAAGACCAGGATGTATCCACTTTCAGCCAGCCCCAGCGACGCCTATGCACGACAGGTCCGCCGGGTGAAGCGCGGACCCCCGTTTCGACGGCGCGCCGTCAGAGCCCCAGAGCGCGGCGAAGACGGTCGCCGCGGACGGTCACGGACGGCACCACGATCACGGACCGCTCGCCAGAGACCGACGTCGGGCTGTAGAACACGCCGACCTCGGGGCTGATGGCGAGGTCCGGCCAGCCGAGGCGTGCCCCGGCGAAGACGCCCACGGCCGGGGGCGTGTTGAGCGCGTCCGGCGCGAACGGGGCCAGGTCCTGCACGCGGACGCCGCCGTAGGGTGCCACGCGCGTCCCGAACTGACGCCCGAGCGCCCCGCCGAAGGCCGCCCGCGACACGATGAGCGTCGCCTCGGTGTGGACGTGCGTCGCGCGGATGACGCCGGCCCCGACGAGGAGGGCCGCGCCGGTGTCGCCGCTCCCGCTCAGGCGGCGCTTCACCGACGCCGTGATGCCCCCGAGGCCCGTTAGCCGCACGCCGACGTCGGTGCGCGCGTCGAGCCCGAGGCGCGCCTCGTTGCCGAG
>JANPJI010000296.1:0-1842 GCA_031425425.1 Rubricoccaceae bacterium | reverse complement strand
CCCGTCGGGCGCGCCTCGGCGACGAGCGTGCCGAGGCTCAAACCGGACACGAACCGGTTTCGGCGCGGGAAGTTTCCGGCGTCCGGGGCACCGCCCAACCGGACCACCGATAGGACCGCCCCGGCGGCGGCGTCCAGGATGCGGCGGACGAGCCCGGCGTGGCGCTGCGGGTACACCCGGTCCACGCCCGAGCCGAGCACGGCGACGGTCCGCCCGCCGGCGTCGAGGGCGGCTGTGTGGGCGGCGGCGTCGATGCCGTAGGCGAGGCCGCTCACGACCGTCACGCCGGCCTCGGCGAGCCCCCGCGCGAACGCCTCCGCGACGCGGAGCCCGTAGTCCGTCGCCGTGCGAGTCCCGACGACGGCGACGGCGTGGGCGTCGGCCGGGTCGAGGCGTCCGCGGAGCCACAGCAGGGCCGGCGGGTCGTAGATCCGCCGCAGCAGGTCGGGGTAGTCGGGGTCTGTGAAGGCGAGCGGCCGGGCACCGACACGCGCGGCGCGGTCGAGCTGCCGGTCCACGTCGTCCCACGCCGCGAAGGCACGGATGGCGGCGGCCGTCTGCCGCCCCACGCCGTCGACCGCGGCGAGGCGCGCCGCGGGCGTCTCGAACACGGCGGTTGCGCTGCCGAGGCGCTCGATGAGCGCGCGAACGCGGGCGGAGCCGACGCCGGGCACAAGCGTGAGCGCGACGAGCGCGCGGACGTCGGCACTGCGGTCTCGCGGCGGTGCCTGGGGAGCGGGGACGAACAGGGAGTCGGACGGTGGGATCATCGCCGGAACCTACTCGCGCGCACGCTCTTGGGAGGCCGGCAGGCGCGCAGCACCGCCGTATTCTCCCCGCTCGCCGCCCGAACGCCGATGTCCGACCGGACCCCGCTCCGCCTCATCCCCAGCCCCCGCCTGGCCGCCGCGGGCGTCTCGCGCGACATCGCCGACGCAGCGACGGTCGAAGCGATCCTGGACGGGCTGCCGCCGGGCGGGCGCGTCCGCCTCGTCGGAGCGGCCGCCTGGCTGGCCGAGGCGCTCGGCTCGCTCGGGGCGGAAGTCGTGGACACGCTGGACGGCGCGGTCGACGTCGTCGCGTTCCCGCTCACGCCGCTCGCCGACGACGCCGCTGAGGCGCTGGCCGCCGCACGCGCCGGGCTCGACGACGGCGGTCGCGTCGTGATCGAGGCCGTCCACCCGGCCGGTCTGCGGCCGTACGAGGACGGCCCGCTCGACATCGGCGGCGCGCAGGCGTACGTGCGGACCGTGGCATCGTGGGTGCGGGTGCTCGCCTCGGCGGGGCTCGTGCTGCGGAGCGTGCGCGAGCCCCTCGACGCGCAGACGGGCGCGCCGGTCGGGCTCATCCTCGTCGCCGAGCCCGAGGCGTAGCCCGCCTCGGCCGGCTTACCCGTCGACGGCGACGAGGTCGGGGATGAGGAAGGCGTCGGGGAAGCGCGTCCGGACGAGCGCGAGCGCGGACTCGGCGTCGGGGCGGTTCGTGAACGCACCCATCCGCACCTTGTAGAGCCCGTCGAGGTACACCACGTACGCGTCGAGCGGGGCCTCGAAGCCGGTCCGGCGCTGTTCGGCCGTCCACCATGCCTCGGCTTCGGACCGGGCCTGCTCACCCCCGGCTGACGACTCGCTGGCGTAGACCTGCACCCGGAACCCGTCGACCTGGCGCTGCGGCTCCGGCGTGGGCTCGTAGGTCGGTGCCGGCTCATACGTCGATGGGGGCATCGGGGCGGGCTCGGACGGCGGCGCAGGCTCGTCGGGGTAGGTGACGGTCACCGGCGGCGCAGGAACCGCCTCGGGGCGCGGGCCGGAGCACGCCGCGAGCGCGGCGATGAGCAGGAGA
>JANPJI010000295.1:0-6126 GCA_031425425.1 Rubricoccaceae bacterium | reverse complement strand
GGCCTGCGCCGCGTCGCGGGTGGGGCACCGCGATCGACCGTGCGGGCCCGGCGGGCCGGGGGTTTCTTATCGGGGTCCCTGACCGTTTCCCCCTTACTCCTCGCACCGATGCGCCGCCCGCCCGCCGCACGCCTCACGCTCACCCGCCGCGTTGCCGCCGCGGCCCTGTCGCTCGCCGCGGCCGGGCCGGCGCTCGCGCAGTCGCCCGTCCCGCTCGGAGGCGAGTTCCGGGTCAACACCACGGTGGCGGGCGGCCAAGGCTCCCCCTCGGTGGCCGTCGACATCGACGGGGACCTTGTCGTCGTGTGGGAGGGGAGCGGAGCCGTCGATGACTACGGCATCTTTGCCCAGCGGTACGCGGCGTCGGGGGCCCCGGTCGGCGCCGAGTTCCGGGTCAACACGACCACAACGGGCGTCCAGGACTCCCCCTCGGTGGCCATCGACGCCGACGGCGACTGCGTCGTCGTGTGGGAGAGCGGCGGGCAGGACGGGGCGGGCTCCGGCGTGTATGCCCAGCGGTACGCGGCGTCGGGGGTGCCCGTCGGCGGGGAGTTCCTCGTCAACACGTACACGCCGAACAGCCAGTCCGACCCTTCCGTGGCCATCGACGCCGACGGCGACTTCGTCGTCGCGTGGGAGAGTCAAGGGCAGGACGGGAATCTCTACGGGATCTATGCCCAGCGGTACGCGGCGTCGGGGGCGCCCGTCGGGCCGGAGTTCCGGGTCAACACGTTCACGACGAGCGTCCAGGTTTCCCCCTCGGTGGCCGTCGACGCGGACGGGGACTTTGTCGTCGTGTGGCAGGGGAGCGGAGCCGGCTTCGGGGTCTATGCCCAGCGGTACGCGGCGTCGGGGGGGCCGGTCGGGGCCGGGTTCCGGGTCAACATGCCCACGACGGGCAACCCGCGTAGCCCGTATGCGGCCTTCGACGCGGACGGGGACATGGTCGTCGTGTGGCAGAGCGGCGGCGGGCAGGACGGCGGGCAGGACGGCGTGTACGCCCGGCGGTACGAGGAGTCGGGGGCGCCCACCGGCGGGGAGTTCCTCGTCAACACGTACACGCCGTACAGCCAGTCCGCCCCTTCCGTGGCCGTCGACGCCGACGGGGACTTCGTTGTCGTCTGGCAGAGCTTCATTCAGGACGGGTCAGGCTCCGGCGTCTACGCCCAGCGGTACGCGGCGTCGGGCGCCCCCGCCGGCGGGGAGTTCCGGGTCAACACGTATACGGAGAACGCCCAGCAGTTCCCAGCCGTGGCGATGGACGCCGTCGGCAACTTTGTCGTCGTGTGGGATAGCTTCGGGCAGGACGGGGCGCCGCAGTCCGGCGTGTACGCGCAGCGGTACGCGGCCGGGCCGGTCACCTCCGAGCCTGGCACGACGGCCGGCGTCACGCTCGCGCTCGTTCCGAGCCCCGTCGGCGCGTCGGGCGGGCGCGTCCGCTACGAGGTCCCCGAGGCCGGGCGGGTCCGCGTGTCGGTGTCCGACGTGCTCGGCCGGGAGGTCGCGGTGCTCGTCGACGGCGAGCAGGGGGCCGGCCCGCACAGCGTGGCCCTCGACGTCGGGCGTCTGGCGCCGGGCGTGTACGTGGTCCGGCTGGAAGCCGGCGCGTCGACGGTCGTCCGCCGGGTTACGGTAACACGCTAGCGGCGCCAGGCTGGCGGTCCGGCTACCGCGCCGCGTCGTCCCGGGCGACGGCCTGCGCCGCATCGACGGCGGCGTGCTCGGCCTGCGCGCCCGCGACAGCCTCGGAGACGGCCGGCCGCCGCATCCCGCGGACGACCTCCCACACGACCGGCAGCACCGACACCACGATCACGCCGAGGATGACGAGCGTGAACCGCTCCTTGACGGCCGGGATGTTGCCGAACGCGTGCCCCGCGTACAGGAACAGGACCACCCACGCCACGCCACCGGCCACGTTGTAGAGGAAGAAGCGGCGGTACGGCATCGTGCCCATACCGGCCACGAACGGCGCCACCGTCCGCACGATCGGCACGAACCGGGCGAGAACGATCGCGCGCCCGCCGTGCGCTTCGAAGAAGCGCTGCGTCCTTTCGAGGTGGCTCGCCTTCACCCAGCCGCGCGCGGCGATGGCGCGCCCGAAGCGGTCGCCGATGGCGTAGTTCAGCGCGTCCCCGGCGATGGCCGCGGCGATGAGGAGCGCGGCCAACAGGTGCACGTTCAGGCCGGACTCGGGCAGCGCCGCGATGGCCCCGGCGGCGAACAGGAGCGAGTCGCCGGGCAGCAGCGGCAGCACGACGAGGCCCGTCTCGCAGAAGACGATCAGCGCGAGCACGCCGTACGTCCACCCGCCGGCCTGCCGCGAGATCTCGGCCAGGTGAACATCAATGTTCAGGATGAAGTCGATCAGCAGGCGGACGGCGTCCATCGGGGCGTCGAGGTGGGGTCAGCGCGCAAGGTAGGGGCACGGCGAGCCGTGCCCTCTCCCCCGTTTTTCGCAATCACGCCGGCAGCGCCACGCCGCCTTCGCCTTTCGTCGGGCGGCGGCGGGCGGCCCCGTCGCCGGCCACGCCGGCCGCCGGGCCCGCCGCGCCGCGGAGCCGCGCCGCGAGGCGCGTGCGCATCGTGTCGAAGATCTCGTACACCGTCGGCACGACGACGAGCGTCAGGATGGTGGACGTGATGACGCCGCCGATGACGGCTGCGCCGAGCGGGCGCCGGAAGAGCGCGCCCTCGCCCGAGCCGATCGCGATCGGGATCATGCCCGCCACGAGCGCGAACGTCGTCATCAGGATCGGCCGAAGGCGGATGCCGCCCGCCTCGATGAGCGCGTCCCGCGCGGACATCCCCTGCGCCTGCAACTCCTTGGCGAAGTCGATCAGCAGGATCGCGTTCTTGGCCACGATGCCCATCAAGAGGATCACGCCGATCATGGACATGATGTTGATCGTGGACCCGGCGACAAGCAGCCCGAGCATGACGCCGATGAGCGACAGCGGGAGCGAGACGAGGATCGCGAGCGGGTCCAGGAACGAGTTGAACTGGAGCACGAGGATGAGGTACATCAGCAGGATGCCCGAGAGCAGCGCCGTGAGCAGGCTCGTGAAGACCTCGGCCTGGTCCTCGGCCTCGCCGCCCTGGTTCAGCACCACCCCCGCCGGGAGCGGGTTCGCGGCGACGACCTCGTCGATGCTCGCCAGGACCGTGTTAAGGTCGTAGCCCTGCGCGACGTTCGCCTCGACCGACACGACGGGGTCGCCGTCGAGGTGCTGGATGATGGCCGGGCCGAGGCCGGCTCTCGTCGTCGCGACCTCGCGCAGCGAGACGGTCGTCGCGCCGGTGGCGCTCTGGACGCGCAGCGGGAGGTCCTGGAGGGCCTCGGCGTTCTCGCGGTACTCCGCGCCGTAGCGGACCGTCACGTCGCGGGTCTCGCCGTCGGGGTCGACCCAGTCGCCGGCGTCGATGCCCGCGAAGGCGGGCCGGAGCGAGAACGCGACATCGGCCACGGAGACGCCGCGCGCGAGAGCCGCGTCGCGGTCGATGTCGACGGCGACCTCGGGCCGGCGGCCGCGCGTGGACAGGCCGACGTCGGCCGTGCCCGGCACCTCGCGGATACGGGCCAGGAGGGCCTCGGCCGCGACGCCGAGCGCCTCGCTGTCGGTCCCGCGGAGCTGGAGCTGGATCTGCTTGGCGTTGTCGAAGCCCGTCGCGACGGACACCTCGACGCCCGGGATGGCGACGGCCGCCGCGCGGACTTCCTCGGTGAGGTCGAGCTGGCTCTTCTCGCGCTGGTCCATCGGCACGAGCCGCACGTAGACCGCCCCCTCGTCGACCGACCCCGTCTGCGACGCGACCGTCGAGTAGGCGTACGCGACCTCGGGGCGGTCGCGGGCCGCGGCCGCGACGCGCTCGATGCGGTCGCGCGTCTGCGCGAGGCTGGAGCCCGGCGGGGTCTTGACCGACATCTGGATCTCGGACGTGTCGTCCTCGCCGAAGAACCCGCCGCCGACGGCGAGCGAGGCGGGCGCGAGCCGGATCGCGCCGGCCATCGCGACGATGGCGACGAGCATCAGCGGGGCGGTGACGTACCAGTGCTTCGGGAGCCTCTTCAGGGCGACCGAGAACAGGACGGTCACCGCGAGGATGATCCCGGCGGCGACGACGCCCGAGGCGGGGAGGGCGATGGCCGCAAAGAGGCTCGCGACCGCCCACAGGATGACGATCGCCGGGTGGTCGAGGGCCCACGCGACGATGCGGCGGTAGCCCTCCGTCTGTCGGTCGAACCACGCGTTGAAGCGGTCGAGCGTCCGCGTGACGATGCCCTTCTTGTCCTCGGGCACGTGCGGGTCCGGCCAGTACGCCGAGAGCATCGGGTCGAGCGAGAACGAGACGAAGAGCGACACGAGCACACTCGTCGCAATCGTGAGCGCGAACGGTTGGAACCACTGCCCGGCGATGCCCGAGATGAACCCGATCGGGACGAACACGGCGACGATGGAGAACGTCGTCGCGGCGACGGCGAGCCCGATCTCGTCCGTTCCTTCTCGACTGGCCCGCATGTGGTCTTTGCCCATCTCGACGTGCCGCACGATGTTCTCGCGGACGACGATAGCGTCGTCGATGATGATGCCGATCGCGAGCGTGATCCCGAGCAGGCTCATCGTGTTGAGCGTGAACCCGGCCGCGTAGACGGCCATGAACGACGCGATCATCGAGACGGGCAGCGCGAGGCCCGTGATGACCGTGCTCCGCCACGAGTTCAGGAAGAGGAACACGACGAGGATCGTCAGGAACAGCCCCTCGACGAGCGTCTCGACGACGTTGTTGACCGACGCCTCGACGCGCGTGCCCGAGTTGCGGACGACGTTGAGGGTCGTCCCGGCGGGGAGCGTCGCTTCGAGCGCGTCGAGCTTGGCGAGGATCTCGTCGGCGACGGTCGTGGTCGAGGCGTCGGACGACTTGACGACGTCGACGCCGACCGACTCGGTGGTGTTGTAGAGCGCGAGCGTGCGGGCCTCCTCGGCGCCGTCCTCGACTGTCGCGACCTCTCCGAGGTACACCACGCGGCCGTCGTTGCCCTGCCCGACGGGGATCCGGTAGAAGCTCTCGATGTCCTGGAGGCGGCCTTCGAGGCGGATCGTCTGCTCGGTCCCGGCCGAGTTGAGGCGCCCGACGGGCGCGGCGAGGTTCTGGCCCTGCACGGCCTGCACGACCTGGGCGGGCGAGATGCCGAACTGCACGAGCGCGTCCGGCCGCAGGTTCACGGTCAGCTCGCGCGCCCGCGCGCCGGCGATGTCGACGCGCGCCACGCCGGCCACGGACCGGATCTCGCGGGCGACGGTGTTGTCGGCGAGCTGCGTGAGCTGCGACGGCGAGAGCGTCTCGGAGGAGAGCGCGACCGACAGGATCGGGATGTCGTTCGGCGAGAAGCGCCGGATGATCGGCTCCTCCATCTCGGCCGGCAGGTCGGCGCGGATCGCCGAGATCGCGTCGCGGACCTCGTTCGACGCCTCCTGGGGGTCTTTGGAGAACTCGAACTCGATCGAGAGCTGCGCGTAGCTGTCCAGCGCCGTCCCGGAGACCGTGTTGACGCCCGAGATGCCCTGCACGGCCTCCTCGATGGGCTCCAAGATCTCGCGCTCGACGCCGTCCGGCGAGCCGCCGGGGTACGGCACGCCGACGATCAGGAACGGCGGCGCGACCTCGGGGAACTCGTCGGTCTCGAGCCGCAGCAGCGACAGGATGCCGAACAGGACGAGCGAGAGCATCACGACGACCGTGACGAGCGGACGCTTGATGGCGAAGTCGGAGATGACCATGGGAGACCGGGCAGGCGGGGGCAACGGGCCGTGGACGAGCCCGGCCGCACGAAGATTCGCGGCGAACTGGACCGGGGATGCAAAAAGTGACCGGCCGGTCACCTCTCTCCCGAGTCTTCACGGACCACCGTCCCGAACGACACCGGGACGGGGCAGACGGGCGCGTCGGAGCCAGCCGGCGGTGCCGCCATGCCCCGTGTCTTTCGGGCGGATCGAGGCGCGGCCCGGCCGAGGCGTGGGAACAGGGCACCGCGTGGGTGCCGGGCAGGGGCACAGCGTGGGCGCCGGGGCCCACCAAGCGGTTCCCCAGCGCCCCCCCCCCCGGCGGTGGGGGCACCCCCCCCCC
>JANPJI010000294.1:0-7199 GCA_031425425.1 Rubricoccaceae bacterium | reverse complement strand
AACCTGGAACGTGTGAAGCGGCGTCGCACTGTGCGGGCCGTGCCAGCGGACGGCGCCCGTAGCTTGGGCGAGTCCTCCACACCGCCCATGTCGCTCTTCGACGCCTCCGATACAGACCGCCGGACGCGCGTCGGCGTGCTCACGCGCGGCTCGCTCGGGGCCGGGGTGGAGATGAAGCTGGACCCGGCTCGGTCCGTCGAGTCGGTCCGCGCCGGGACGTTCGTCGTCGTCGAGGGCGAGGCGTTCGACTTCTTCTCGCTCATCACCGACCTCCGGATCGACGCGGCCAACGAGGGCATCCTGCTCCACCCGCCGGGGAAGGACGAGGAGCTGCTCCGGCGCGTCCTCCAGGGCTCGGGGACGTACGCGACCGTCTCGCTCCGCCCGCAGCTCATGGTCCCCAAGGGCGTCACCGACGACGCCCCGCAGCCCGTCAAGACGGTTCCGGCCCACTTCTCGGCCGTCGGCGAGGCGACCGAGGACGACGTCGCCCGCGTGTTCGGGGCCGAGGCCAGCGACGGCGGCGACCGCTTTTTCCACGTCGGGACGCCGCTCGGGATGGAGACTCCTGTCTGCCTCGACCTCGCCCGGTTCGTCGAGCGCTCCAACGCCGTCTTCGGCAAGACCGGGACGGGCAAGAGCTTCCTCACCCGGCTCCTCCTCGCGGGCACCATCGCGACGGGCCGGGCGACGAACCTCGTGTTCGACATGCACAACGAGTACGGGTTCAAGGCCCGCAAGGAGTCCGACGGCGACACGGACAGCTTCGTCCCCGGTCTCCAGCAGCTCTTCGGGCCGCGCGTCCAGATCTTCTCGCTGGACCCCGAGTCCACGCGGCGCCGCGGCGGCTCGCCCGACGCCGAGGTCCACCTCTACGCGGACCAGGTCGAGCCCGAGGACGTGCTGCCACTCCGCGACACGCTCCAGCTCAACGCGACCGCGACGGAGTCTACGTTCGCGCTCAAGAAGACCTACGGTGCGCGGTGGCTCGCGACGCTTCTCGACGCGGACCCGGCCGAGATCGACGCCATGGCCGAGGCGACGGGCGCGCACCCCGGCTCGCTATCCGCCCTCAAGCGCAAGCTGGACCGCCTCACGGACTACGCCTTCTTCCACACCGAGGCGCGGGCCGGCAAGCGCGACGCCATCGACGAGCTGTTCGCGGCGCTCGACGCCGGTCGGTCGGTCGTGCTGGAGTTCGGCCGCTACAACTCGCTGCTCGCCTACCTCCTCGTCGCCAACGTGGTCACGCGCCGGCTGCGGGCGATCTACGAGCGCAAGATGGAGACCTACGAGCGGACGCAGGCCCCCGCCGACCAGCCGCGGCAGCTCCTCATCACGATCGAGGAGGCGCACAAATTCCTCGGCCCGGAGACGGCGCGCGAGACGCCCTTCGGGACGATCGCGCGCGAGATGCGCAAGTTCTACGTCTCGCTGCTGATCGTGGACCAGCGCCCGTCCGGCATCGACGAGGAGGTGCTGAGCCAGATCGGGACCAAGATCGTCGCGCAGCTCAACGACGAGAAGGACATCGTGGCCGCGCTCGTCGGGTCGCCGGGCTCGGCCGCCCTCCGCCAGATCCTCGCCAGCCTGGACTCGAAGCAGCAGGCGCTCCTGCTGGGCCACGCCGTCCCGATGCCGATCACGGTCCGGACGCGCGAGTACGGGGCCGAGCTGTTCGCAGCTCTCAAGGCACGGGCCGGGCTCTCGGCCACCACGACCGTCCGCGAGAAGCAGGCCGAGGCGCAGACGCTGTTCTGACCGCACCCGGCTCCGCGCACGTTTCGCCTCTCCACTCCACCGCACCGATGCTCCGTCCGCTCGCCCTCGCCGCCCTCCTTCCCTTCTCCGCCATGGCTCAGACGGCCGAACCCGACCCATTCCTCTGGCTCGAAGACGTCGAGGGCACCGAGGCGCTGTCGTGGGTCGAGGCGCACAACGGCGAGACGCTGGGCGTGCTCGAGGCCCGGCCCGAGTTCCAGACGCTCTACGACCGCGCGCTCGCCGTGCTCACGTCGGACGACCGCATCGCCTATCCGGCCATTCGCGGCGAGCACCTCTACAACGTCTGGACGGACCCGGCCAACCCGCGCGGGCTGTGGCGGCGCACGACGTGGGCGAGTTACCTCGCGGGCACGCCCGAGTGGGAGACCGTCCTCGACATCGACGCGCTCGGCGCGGCCGAGGGCGTGAACTGGGCATGGGGCGGCTCGACGTGCCTGGAGCCCGAGTACCGGCGCTGCTTCGTCGAGCTCTCGCGCGGCGGGGCGGACGCGGGCGAGGTCCGCGAGTTCGACACCGAGACGCGCACCTTCGTCGACGGCGGCTTCCGCCTGCCCGAGGCCAAGAGCGCGCTGGCATGGGTGAACGAGGACGAGGTGCTGGTCGCGACCGACTTCGGCCCAGATGCAGCTGGTGTCTCGTCGATGACGACGTCGGGCTACCCGCGTGTCGTGAAGCGGTGGCGCCGCGGGACGCCGCTCGCGGCCGCCGAGACGGTCTTCGAGGCGCAGCCGACCGACATGGGCGTCTGGCCGACGGCCTTCGTCTCGGGCGACCGCCGCGAGACGGGCGTCTCGTTCCGGCCCAGCTTTTTCGAGGGCACCACGCACGTCTTCCACGACGGCGCGCTCGTGGCGCTCGACCTGCCGCTGGACGCCGACCCGAGCCTCGCCGGCGACCGCCTCGTGGTCTACCTCCGCTCCGAGTGGGCCGTCGGCGGGCAGACGTTCGCGCCGGGCGCGGTCGTCTCGGTCGACTTCGATGCGTTCCTCGATGGCGAGCGCACCTTCGAGACCGTCTTCGTCCCGGCTGACCGGCAGACCGTTCAGAGCGTCGCGACGCTCGGCGACGACGTGCTTGTCTCGGTCCTCGACAATGTCCGCGGCCGGCTCACGCGCCTTCGCCACGGCGGCGAGCGCTGGGCGGCGACGCGCGTCGAGGCACCCGACGGCGGCTCGGTCGACGTGGTGAGCACGGACGACGAGACGGGCCGGTTCTTCTTCTCCTACAGCTCGTACCTCCAGCCGTCGACGCTGTATCTCTCGGACGAGGCCGGCGTCCGGGCGGTCCGCTCGCTGCCCGCCCAGTTCGACGCGGCGGGGCTCGTGCTCACGCAGCGTGAGGCCGTCTCGCCCGACGGCACGCGTGTGCCGTACTCGCTCGTCCACCGCGAGGGCGTCGCGCTCGACGGCACGGCCCCGACACTGCTCTACGGCTATGGCGGCTTCGAGGTCTCGCTCGAACCGTCTTACGAGGCCCTCACGGGTGCCGCTTGGCTCGCCGACGGGGGCGTGTACGCGGTCGCCAACATCCGCGGCGGCGGCGAGTTCGGGCCGGCCTGGCACCGGTCCGCGATGCGCGAAAACCGCCAGCGCGCCTACGACGACTTCATCGCCGTCGCCGAGGACCTCGTCGCGTCGGGCCTCACGACGCCGCGCCACCTTGGCATCCGCGGCGGCTCGAACGGCGGCCTGCTGACGGGCGTGATGCTCACGCAGCGGCCCGACCTGTTCAACGCCGTCGTGGTTCAGGTGCCGCTGCTGGACATGCTCCGCTACCACCGGCTCCTCGCCGGGGCGAGCTGGATGGCCGAGTACGGCGACCCGGACGTGCCCGCCGACCGGGCGTTCATCGAGCGCTACTCGCCGTACCAGAACCTGCGCGCCGGCACGACCTACCCGCGCCCGCTCTTCACCACGACGACGCGCGACGACCGCGTGCATCCCGGCCACGCGCGCAAGATGGCGGCCCGGATGGAGAGCATTGGCCTACCGGTGTACTACTTCGAGAACACCGAGGGCGGGCACGGGGCGGGCGTGACGCCCGAGCAGCAGGCCCGGATGTGGGCGACGGTGTACACGTACCTCAACGCCCAGCTCCGGTGAGCGGTGAGCGGTGAGCGGTGAGCGGTGAGCGGTGAGCGGTGAGCGGTGAGCGGTGAGCGGTGAGCGGTGAGCGGTGAGCGGTGAGCGGAAATCAACCGCCTCCTCACACTACTTGTCATCCTGAACTTGATTCAGGATCCGCCTTTCTGCATTTCTCCACCGAGAGGGGAAAAGACAAAAGCAGATCCTGAATCGAGTTCAGGATGACAAGGATTTCAGGTTTCTGTCAGACGAGCGCCTCGGCGCGACTGGACCGCCGTCCACGGCTCTCTGCCGAAGCCCCGCGGTCCACTGCCGCCGCCCACTTCCCGCTTCCCTCACCGACGGTTTGCCTCGCAGCCGGTAGCTTGCGGGATGCCGCCCCCCCCCGCCCTCACGCTCCTCGTCGACGCCGACGTGTACGCGCCCGAACGGCTCGGCCTGAAGTGCGTCGTCGTCGCCGGTGAGCGCGTCGTCGCCATCACCGAAACGCCGCCGCGCCTCGACGGGCTCGACGTGGAGGCGGTCGATGTTGGGGGGCGGCGGCTCATTCCGGGTTTGGTGGACGCGCACGTCCACGTGACGGGCGGCGGCGGCGAGGCGGGCCCGCACACGGCCGCTCCCGCGCCGCCGCTCTCGGCCTACACGCTCGCGGGCGTCACGACCGTCGTGGGCCTGCTCGGCACCGACGACACGACGCGCACGACCGGCGGGCTCGTCCGGCGCGTCCGCGCCCTCCGGGCCGAAGGCCTGTCGGCCTTCGCGTGGACCGGCGGCTACCACCTTCCGCCCACGACGCTCACCGGGACGGTGCGCGGCGACATCGCGTTCGTCCGCGAGATCGTCGGCTTCGGCGAGTTGGCGGTCTCGGACCACCGCTCCTCACAACCCTCGGCCGACGAGGTCGCGCGCGTCGCCGCCGACTGCCACGTCGGCGGGCTGATGACGGGCAAGGCCGGCGTGCTCCACCTGCACATGGGCGACGGCGCGCGCGGCCTGGAGATGGTCCGGCACCTGATCGACACGACCGAGATCCCGCCGCGGACCTTCCACCCGACGCACGTCAACCGCCGCGGCGCGCTCCTCGACGAGGCGTTCGCGCTGACAGATCGGGGCGTCACGGTCGACCTCACCGCATTTCCGCCGCCCAGCGGAGCGGACGACGCCGTGGGCGACGAGGTCTCGGCTGCGGACGCCGTGGCGCGCTTCCTCGCCTCGGGCCTCCCGCCAGACCGGCTCACGGTCTCGTCCGACGGCGGCGGCTGCCTCCCGACGTTCGACGCGCAGGGCGAGCTGCTCCGGATGGGCTTCGCCACCTCGGGCGCGCTCGCCGACCTCCTCGCCGAGCTTCTCGCGGCCGGGCACGCCCCCGACGCCGTGCTCCCGTTCCTGACCCTTAACCCGGCGCGCCTGCTCCGCCTGCACGGCAAGGGGCGTATTGCTGCCGGGTCGGACGCCGACCTCGTCGTGCTCGGTGCCGATGGCCGGCCGGCCGACGTGATGGCGCGGGGCCGGTGGCACGTCCGCGACGGACGCCCAGTCGTCCGCGGCCTTTTCGAACCTTCCTAGTCGCGTCCCCCGGCGCGCTTGCCATGCCCTCCCCGACGACCAGCGGCACGCCTCGCGGCTGCATCATCCCCATCGGCGGGGCCGAAAACAAGGACGGCGACCGCCCGATCCTGACCCACTTTGCCGGGCTATCCGGCGGAGCCGACGCGCGCCTCGCGGTGATCCCGACGGCCAGCGAGATGTCCGACACCGGCGACCGCTACGCGGACCTCTTCCGCGAGCTCGGCGTCGGGCACGTGGACGTGCTCCCGATGACGGAGCGTGCCCACGCGCAGCGGGCGGACTACCTCGCCGCCGTCGAGCAGTCGACCGGCATCTTCATCACGGGCGGCAACCAGCTCCGGCTCTCGACCATCCTCGGCGGGACGCGGCTCGCCAAGGCCATCCGCCGGCGCAATGCGGCGGGCGTGCCCGTCGCCGGGACGTCGGCCGGCGCGGCGATCCTGCCGGAGCACATGATCGCCGGCGGCGAGCCCGGCGCGACGCCGACGGCGACGGGCGTCCTGCTCGCACCCGGGCTCGGCCTCACGAACCGGCTCATCATCGACCAGCACTTCCGCCAGCGCGACCGCCTCGGCCGGCTCCTCACGGCCGTCTCGTACAACCCGTTCGCCGTCGGCGTCGGGCTCGACGAGGACACCGCGCTGTGCCTCCAGCCCGACGGCGTGTTCGAGGTCTTCGGCTCCGGGGCCGTCACCATCGTGGACCCCAGCGACCTGGTCTACTCGTCGATGGACACCGCGATGCCGGGCGAGCCGGTGAACCTCATCGGGCTCGTGCTGCATGTGCTCGGAGCCGGCGGGCGCTTCGACACGTCGACCCGAATGGCCGGGGCTCCGCCGCGGCCTGTCCCGGTGTGGGACGACGACGAGCCCACCCCCGACGACGTTCGCGCGGCCGGCGACCAGCACGAGAACTAGCCGCGCACAGCTCGGACCGTCAGAGTGGCACGACGACGCGGAACGGGACGGCGGCCTCGCTCCCCGCCGACGGCAGCGGAAGCAACAGGTGTACGACGACGGCCGCGCCCGCTCCGATCACGGCTCCGGCGAGGATGTCGGACGGGTAGTGGACGCCGTGCCACACGCGCGAGATGCTCACGGCCGTCGCCCAGACGTACGCCGGGGCGGCGAGGCGCCGGTCGGTGAGCGTGAGGCTCGTCGCAATCGCGAACGATGTCGCGGCGTGGCCCGAGGGGAACGAGTACGAGTCGAACGGTGCCTCGCCGGTGTGGCGGCGGTCGCGCGGACGGATCTCGGGCATCGTCCGGTACGGCCGCGGCCGGCGGAGCGTGTTCTTGAGCAGGTAGGCGACACCCAGCGCGCCAGCCTCCGAGGCGGCCAGCCGCACGGCCGGCCGGTAGGTCGTCCCTCGCACGAGCGCGACGCCGGCCAGGACGGGCGCGGCACCGGCGAAGACCGGGTACGACGACTCGTTGGCGACGCGCATCACGCCCGCGAACGGGGCCGCCTCGACGCGGTAAATCACCCGGACGGTGCGGGCGTCGAGCGACGTGTAGGTCGGAGCCGGGTCTGTGGCGACCTCGCCCGTGAGCGGGTCCACCGAGACCGGCGGGAGCGCGACCGTATCGGCCGGGGCGTCGGTCGAGTCGGGCGATTGCGCGCGTCCGACGGGCGCGACGACGAGGAAGAACGTGAGGGCGAACGCAGTGCGCATCGACCAAGCTAGCGCCCCGAAACTGGCGCGGGGGCCGCGGGCCACCTGGACCCCCGCCCCCCCCGGGCCAGGAGCCCGGGCGCCCGC
>JANPJI010000293.1:0-3195 GCA_031425425.1 Rubricoccaceae bacterium | reverse complement strand
ATGGCCGAGTGGTCGGTGTGGGGCGACATCGAGCCTGCTCACCTGCGGGGCGCGTTCGCGTCCGAGCGCGGCGAGTTCCGGCTGACGGCGCTCCCCGGCGGGCGGACGCACCTCGCCGGCACGACGTGGTACCGCCACCGGATCGCGCCGGCCGGCTACTGGCGGCTGTGGTCCGACGCGATCCTGCACCGCATCCACGCGCGCGTGCTGCGCCACGTCGCGGCGCGCGCTGAGGCCGACCCGCCGGGGCGCGGTGAGGCCTCACCTGCCGCAGATTCCGCCCGACGAGGCGCGCGGCGCGTGGGCTCGCCCGCCATGTAACCGCTTCCGCATTTCGCCTGCGGCGGAGAGGCGTTCAGAAAAGGGCCTCATTCGAGCTGACCGGACAGGTTTAGGCATTCGCTCTTGCGGAATGCCGCGTCGAAATCCTATCGTGGGCGAAGTTTCGCTAACGCGCCTCGCCCTCCGATGCTCTTCGCCCCCGTCCCGCTTCTCGACGGCCTCGCCCTCCACGCCGGGGCCGACACGCCCGCCGCCCGGCGCGTCCTCACCCCCGAGGCCATCGCCCTCGTCGCCCGCCTCCACCGTGCCCTCGCCGTGGACCGCGCCTACCTCCTCGCCGCCCGCAAGGACCGCCAGACGCGCTGGGACAATGGCGCGCTCCCCGGCTACCTCCCCGCCGATGCCCTCCCCGAGGCGCACACGGACTGGCAGGTCGCCCCGCTCCCCGCGGACCTCCTCACGCGCCGCGTCGAGATCACCGGGCCGGTCAACGACGCCCGCATGGTCGTCAACATGCTTTCGCGCGGGGCCGACGGGCAGCGCGCGGATGCGGCGATGCTGGACTTCGAGGACTCCATGAAGCCCTCGTGGGCCAACGTCATGGCCGGCGTCGAGAACGTCGCCGCTGCGGCGCGGGGCACGCTCACGGCCGACAAGCGCGACGCCACAGGCGCGGTCGTCAAAGAGTACCGCTTGGACCCGGCCGACATGCCCGTCCTGATGGTCCGCGTCCGCGGCCTGCACCTCGACGAGGCCAACGTGCGCGTCGACGGGCAAGCGGTCGCCGGCGGGCTCCTGGACCTCGCGCTGTGCGCGCTCCACGCCGCGCCCGCGCTCCTCGCCGCCGGCAAGACGCCCGCGTTCTACGTGCCCAAGGTCGAGCACCACCTCGAGGCGCGCTGGTGGAGTCGCCTCTTCGCGCTCCTCGAAGACGAGCTGGTCGTCCCGCGCAGCACCTTCCGTGCGACGTTCCTCATCGAGACGCTCCCGGCCGCCTTCCAGATGGAGGAGATCCTGTGGGAGCTCCGCGACCACGCCGCGGGCCTCAACGGCGGCCGGTGGGACAAGATCTTCTCGGACATCAAGGTCCTCTGCACGCACCCGGACCGCGTCCTCGCCGACCGTGCCTCGATCGGCATGAACCGCCCGTGGATGCGCGACTACGCCCGCCACCTCATCGACGTCTGCCACCGCCACGGGGCCTTCGCGATGGGCGGCATGGCCGCCTTCACGCCCGGCCGCGACGCCGCCGCCCGCGAGGCGCAGACGGCCAAGGTCGTCGCCGACAAGGCCTTCGAGGCCTCCATCGGCCACGACGGCTGCTGGGTGAGCCACCCCTACTTCATCGGCCCCGCCTTCGCCCCGTTCCTCGACGCCCTCGGCGAGGCCACGAACCAGCTCGGCGTCCGGCCGGACATCGCGGCGCAGCCGGACCTGATGCCGCTCGGCGGCGGGCCCTACACGATGGCTGGGCTCCGGACCAACGTCCGCGTCGGCATCGCCTACCTCAAGGGTTGGAACGAGGACATCGGCTGCGTCGCCTGGGACGACCTCATGGAGGACCTCGCGACGCTGGAGATCAGCCGCGCCCAGACGGTCCAGTGGCGCCTCCACGGCGTGACGCTGGAGAGTGGCGAGACAGTCACAGACGCGCTCGTCCGCGCCGTCTTCGCTGACGAGACGACCGCCATCCTCGCGGAGGTCCAGGCCGTGGGCGGCGAGGCCGCGCGCTGGACGCGCGCCGCAGACAACGCCTGCACCGTCTTCCTTGAAGCTCGGATGCGCCCGTTCCTGTCGCGGGCGAGCCCGCTCGCACCGCTTGCCCACCTCGCCCCCGGCACGTCCGGCGACGGGGCCGTCGCCGACGCCGTCCCGGCGCTCTGACGCCGGGGCACTGTTTGCGATGACGACTGCCGCACCACACCCGGTGCTGCTGCAAATGCAGGGCACGCCAGCGGCGTGCCCCTACGGAACGGGGTGTCACAACTCCCGAACCCCGAATCCTCAACCCCCGAATCCCCCATCCCCACCGACAATGGAGCTCCGCACCGCACGCCAGATGGCCGCCCACGACATCGAGGCCGACTGGGCCACCAACCCCCGCTGGGCCGGTATCGAGCGCCCCTACACGGCCGACGACGTCGTGGCCCTGCGTGGGTCCGTCGCCATCGAGCACACGCTCGGGCGCCTCGGCGCGGAGCGCCTGTGGGACCTCCTTCACGACCGCCCGTACGTCGCCGCCCTCGGCGCGATGACCGGCGGGCAGGCCGTGCAGCAGGTCCGCGGCGGGCTGGAGGCGATCTACCTCTCAGGCTGGCAGGTCGCGGCCGACGCCAACCTCGCCGGGCAGGTGTACCCGGACCAGAGCCTTTACCCGGCTACGTCCGTCCCGACCGTCGTCGAGCGCGTCAACCGGGCCCTCCTGCGGGCGGACCAGATCGCCGTTTCCGAGGGCGCGGCCGGTGCTCCGGCCGACGAGACGCACTGGCTCGCGCCGATCGTCGCCGACGCCGAGGCGGGCTTCGGCGGGGCGCTCAACGCCTACGAACTGATGCGGGCCATGATCGAGGCCGGCGCGGCGGGCGTCCACTTCGAGGACCAGCTCGCGAGCGAGAAGAAGTGCGGCCACCTCGGCGGCAAGGTTCTCGTCCCGACCGCCGAGTTCGTGACCAAGCTCGTCGCCGCCCGCCTCGCCGCCGACGTCCTCGGCGTCCCAACCGTCCTCGTCGCCCGGACCGACGCCGACTCGGCGACGCTGCTCACGTCCGACGTTGACGCCCGCGACCGGCCGTTCGTGGACGCCGCGGCGCCGCGCACGCCCGAGGGCTTCTACCCGGTGCGAAACGGCCTCGACGCGTCCATCGCGACTACACCGCCGACGAGGTGGTGAACCTGCGCGGCTCGATGCGGATC
>JANPJI010000292.1:0-1941 GCA_031425425.1 Rubricoccaceae bacterium | reverse complement strand
GGACGCAGGGGGCGACGTGGGGGTTCTAGGCCCGCGCCACGCACGGCTAGCTCAGGAGCGCCGTGAGCTGGAGGAGGTCGTAGTCGATGTCCTTCTTCCGGCTCCACACGTTCCGCATCGGCGTCAGCTTCACGTCGCCGTTGACGATCCCGACCATCACGCCAGCGTGGCCCTCCAGGAGCGCCTCGACGGCGGCCGAGCCGAGCCGGGACGCGAGGACGCGGTCCCTCGCCGTCGGCGAGCCGCCGCGCTGGATGTGGCCCAGCACCGACACGCGCGTGTCGATGCGGTCGAACGCGCGGTCGTCGCGCAGCGCCTGCGCGATCATGTGCGCGCCGCCCGTCTCGTCGCCCTCGGCCACAACGACGATGGACGACCGGCTCTGGCTGGACATCAGCGACAGGATGCGCTCCTTGATCGCGGCCACGTCCGACAGCATCTCGGGGATCAGCACGAGCTCGGCCCCGCCGCCGATGCCGCACGCGAGCGCGATGAAGCCCGTGTCGCGGCCCATCACCTCGACGAGGAACAGCCGGTCGTGGGCGTCCGCCGTGTCGCGGATCTTGTCGATAGACTCCAGCGCGGTGTTCAGGGCCGTGTCGAACCCGATCGTCTCGTCGGTGCCGAACAGGTCGTTGTCGATGGTGCCGGGGCAGCCGACGACCGGAATGCCGTGCTCGGCCGCGAGGTGCGTCGCGCCCTGGAGCGTGCCGTCGCCGCCGATGGCGACGAGCGCGTCGATGCCGGCCGCGGCGAGCCGCGCCGCGGCCTGCGCGCGGCCCTCGGGCGTGCGAAACATGTCGCAGCGGGCGGACTTGAGGATCGTGCCGCCCGTCTGGAGGATGTTCGACACGCTCTGGCGGTCCATCTCCACGAAGTCGCCGTCGCACATGCCCGCGTATCCGCGGCGGATCCCGACGACCTCGAGCCCCTCGGCGACGGCACGGCGGACGACCGCCCGGATGCAGGCGTTCATCCCCGGCGCATCACCCCCGGATGTGAAGACGCCGATGCGTTGCAGATCAGGCATGGAGAGGAAAGCAGGGGATGCGAGCGGGGAAAATGCGCACGGCCGCGCGGCGACGGGTTGAAGATCTGCCGCTCCCGGCTCCCTAGTCCCCGCTCGCCCGGTCCGCCCGCGGGTCGACGGGCCGCGCCACGAAGATGCCGACCTGGTTGCGGATGTCGCGGACGTACGCCGCGAGGTCCGGCGAGATCTTGACCTCGCTCGAAGCCGACGAGGCGTGCATAAACCCCGTCCGGCCGTCGGCGACGTGGATGAAGCCCGTGTGCGTCACGTCGAGCCCCCCGATGCTGGTCGCCATCGCGACGACGTCGCCGGGCTGGAAGCGGGCGTAGGCCTCCGCGATGCGCGCCTTGGGGATGTAGACGAGGTCGAGATCGGCGAGGCGCGCCTCGGCGGCTGTCGCGCAGACGTACGTCGCGTCGTCGGCGAGGTGCGGGTAGGCGCTGCGGTGCTCGGACATGAACGTGATCTGCTTGTCGAACGGCACGCCGCCGGCCGCGGCCGTCACGTTGCGGACGGCCCCGCGCGTCTCGTTGTCGGCGATCCACTCCGAGAAGTAGTGCAGCCGCGAGCAGTAGCCGTCCATCTCGCCACCGCGGTAGCGCATCCGGCGGATCTGGGCGAGGTACGCCTCGGGCGTCGTCTCGTCCATCGCGATCGTGTGGGCGACGGCGAGGACGTTCTCGATGAGCAGCACGCAGTCGAACTGCGTCAGGTCCGCGAGGAGCGTCTCGCTGGCCGGCGCGTCCAGCAGGCCGGCGACGTACGGCTGGCCGCGGAGTTGCTCGGAGACCCACTACACGATCGCGATGGACGAGACGACGCCCGAGGCGTACCTCGCCCAGATCCGCCGGATGCGCTACCGCGGTGGCGAGATGGACGGCTACTGCTCGCGGCTGCACTACTTCTCGGAG
>JANPJI010000291.1:0-1555 GCA_031425425.1 Rubricoccaceae bacterium | reverse complement strand
TCCTCGCCGACGACCTCGTCGGCCTCGCCGAGGCCCGCGACCGCGCCAACGTGTCGCCGTGGGGGAGCGCGGCCGGCTACGGCGTGCCACACCTCGACCTTCCCCGCGAGGCCATCGCGGCGCGTCTCGGGTTCGCGGGCGTCCAGACGCACGTGACGGCGGTCCAGCTCTCGCGCGGCAAGACCGAGGCGGCCGTCGTCCACGCGCTCGTCCAGCTGGGGCTGACGGCGAACCGGCTCGCCTCGGACCTCGTGCTGTTCAGCACGGCCGAGTTCGGGTTCGTGACGCTCCCCGAGGCGTACACGACCGGCTCATCCATCATGCCGCAGAAGCGCAACCCGGACGTGCTGGAGCTGGCCCGGGCGACGGTCCACCGGCTCACGGCCGAGCTGCACCTCCTGCTGACGCTCCCGGCGAACCTCCCCGGCGGCTACCACCGCGACCTCCAGCTCACAAAGGAGGCCGTCATGCGGGCGACGCTGGCCGCGCTCGACCTGTTCACGGCCCTCCGCCACGTCCTCCCCGGCCTGGGCTTCCGCCCGGACCGCCTCGCGGCGGCCCTCTCGCCGGACCTGTTCGCGACGGCCGACGCCAACTGCCGCGTCGCGGCCGGGACGCCGTTCCGCGACGCCTACCTCGCCACCGCGGCTGGCCTGGACGCGCTCATGACGCCCGACGCGGCCGACGCGCTCGGGGCGTACGTCACGCCCGGAACGCCGGGAAACGTGCAGCCCGAGGCGCTCCACGCTGCCCTCGCTGCGGCGCGCTCGCGGTTCGGCGAATGGCCCCACGCCTCGGCGCAGCGGGACCCGAAAACGGGGTGAGGACGTGCCACCGGCCGCGGCGGCGGCTCGGCCGTCCGCTAGCTTCTGCACTGGTATCCCCCGATCTCGTGGTCCTCCCGATCTACACCTACGGCCAGGCCGTGCTCCGCCAGCGCGCCGCCGAGGTCACGGCCGACAGCCCCGACCTCCAGCGCCTCATCGACGACATGATCGAGACGATGGTCGGCGCGACGGGCGTCGGGCTCGCCGCGCCCCAGGTCGGCCACGCCGTCCGCCTGTTCACGGTCGACCTGACGCCGTTCGCCGACGACCTCGCGGCCGACAACGGCGGGGTCGTCCCGGACGAGGCGCGCGCGCCGTTCGCGCTCATCAACCCGACCGCCGAGCCGCTCCCGGACGCTGAGCCGGACGGCTACGAGGAGGGCTGCCTCTCGATGCCCGACCTCCGCGAGACGGTCGTCCGCCCCGACCGGGTCCGCCTGCACTTCCTGGACCGCACCTTCGCAGCGCGCACCCTCGAGGCCTCGGGGATGTTCGCCCGCGTCGCGCAGCACGAGATCGACCACCTCGACGGCGTCCTCTTCACGGACCGCCTCTCGGCGCTCCGCCGCCGGCTCCTCCAGCGCCGCCTCCGCGCGATGGCGCGCGGCGAGGTCGAGGCGGACTACCCGATCGCGCCGCCGCAGTAGGACGGGCGGGCCGAACCGCGCCGCACGCGCCGCGTACAGCCGCCCCCATCTTCCGCTCCCGTCATGGCCGATCTCTCCACC
>JANPJI010000290.1:0-2547 GCA_031425425.1 Rubricoccaceae bacterium | reverse complement strand
ACGAACTTGGGGTGGGCGGCGTACTCCGGGACGAGCGTCGTCGGCCACGTCGGGATCTCGCGGGCGGCTTCGAGGGCCTGCCAGTAGGCGACCGACGAGCCCGTCGTCGCGGTCGCATAGTGCGGGTGGAGCGGAAGCAGGACGACCTTCGTCACTCCGTCGGCTGCCATCTGCGCGGCGGCCTCCTCGCTCGTGGGGTGCCAGTGGCGCATCGCCACGTACGTCCGGAACGTCGCCCCGGTGGTGGCCCCGAGGCGCTCGTTGAGGAGGCGCTCGAGCACCGTCGCCTGCTCGGCGGTGTGCCGGGCGAGCGGACTCACACCGCCGATCTGCTCGTACGCGTCGGCGAGTGGCCGGGCGCGGCGGCGGGCGCGGATGCGGCTCGCCCACTCGCGGACAAACCCGGGGAGGTTCCAGTCGCCCTCAGCCGGGTCCATCAGCCGGTTGAAGAGGAACGGCTCCACGTCCTCGCGGCACGCCGGCCCGCCGAGGTTCATCAGGACGACGCCGACGGTATCCCCGGGGACGAGGGCGAGCGTCTCTTCGGCAGCCGCCCGGCCACCGTCCCACGTGGGGCGGCGGGTCCGAAAGCCGCGAAGAAACTCGCGAGGCGTCATGCGGAGCGATGGGGCGAATGGGGCCGGGAGCGCCCGGCGGTACCCGCAAGTAACAGATATGCTCGCCGGCCCGTGTCGCGTCTCGTTGAAGAACGCGGCGGCGACGCGGGATTGACACCCGCTCCACATGGCCGCGGCGCGGCACCGCCATTTCAGGCTGCGCGGACCGGTTTCAACGCTTTCAGATACCGGCGACTACGTCGGCCATCTCTCGCCTGACGTCCCCGGCGGCCAGTTCGGCCCACGTATGCGCGAGAGTCGTCTCCCCCCCCACCGCGTCTCCACCGACGAGTTCGGCCGTGCGGAGGGCGTGCCGGTATGCGGCGACGCGCGTCTCAGCAGCGTCGAGACGGTCGGCGAGCGGGCGGACGTCGGCGGACGAGGCGCTCGCGGCGATCCCGAGCACGAAGTGGAGGCCGGAGATGGCGAGCGCGAGGTGGTAGGCCGTCTCGGCCGTCGGCACCCCGCTGACCTCGTCCTCGAAGGCGCGGAGCGCCTCGTAGCGCGCCCACAGCATCGACGCCGCCACGTGGTGCAGCCGCGACGGCGCGGGCACGTCGCCCGGCTGCCCGACGAGGTCGTCGGGAGGGGCCGGGAAGTCGTCGCCGATGAGGAGCCCGCCGTCGTGCTGCGCGCCGAGGCGGTCCAGCAGGCGGCGCGCGCGCGGCCCCCACGCGCGGTGGCGGCCTCCGCGGAGCAGGCCCCGGACCGTGTCCAGGGCGCGGTCGCGGTCGGCGACGAGAGCCGCACGCACCGGGGCGTCGGGGGCGAGGGCGGCAGCGCGGTCGTGGTCCAGCACGCCGTCGAGTGCGACCGCGAGCGGGCGGAGGGCGGCCACGAGCCGACCCGCGGCCATCGAAGGCACGAACGGGGCGAACGCCTCGATGGCGAGCCGGACCCGGTGGACCGTCAGGAGGACGCGCCGGGCGTCGTCGGCCGTGCCGCGCTCACCGAGGCGCGCGACGGCCGCCTCGAACCGGGCGACGTGGTAGACGAGCGTCCCGAGCGCCGCGTCGACGAGCGGGGTCCGGGCTGTGAGGGCCGGCTTGCGCAGCGGAATCGACTCCTTCTCGTCCGGCTCGTCGTCCCTCTCCTCCTCCCTCTCGAAGGCGATCGGCACGGGGACGAACGGCCGGAAGGGATCGTCGACGTCGTGCTCGGCGTCCGCCAGGTCGTCCGCTTCCGGCGGGTCTTCGTCGGGCAACACGTCCGGCCAGTCGAGAGGGATAGACACGTCCGGTGCCTCCTCGTCGTCGCCCTCGTCGAGGTAGGGCGTCTCGGTGTCCGTGGGCGCGAACAGGTCCATCAGGCCGTCGATGCCCTCGTCGACGGGTTCGGCGGCTCCGTCGCCGCCCGACGCTGTGGGAGGCTCGCCGAAGATTTCGGCCCGGCCCGGTGCGTCGGCGGGCGCATCGGCCTCGAAGATGGCCATGCGCTGCTCGCGGAAGCGCTCCTTCCAGTGGCGCACGCGCGCCACGCTGAGGCCCGTCTGCCCGGCGACGGTGTCGGACCGGTAGCCGCGGGCGTCGAGCAGGAGCACGCGGGCGCGCCGGCGGACGAGCGGGTCGCCGCGCTCGGCGTACTGTTCGAGCGCGGCGCGCTCGTCGGGAAGCAGCAGGACGGGCTCAGAGAGGTCGCGGGGGAGCCGGAGGAGGCCGCGTTCGAGCTTGGTCCGGTCCTCGGGTTCGAGGTCGAAGGTCCGCAGGGCCGGGTCGAGGCGCAGCAGGTCCGCGTCGCCGCCCTGGGCCGTGATCTCGACCTCGACCTCGTTCGAGACGACCTGCGCGCCGCCCGCGGCTCCCGGTCCGACACCGTCGCCGGGCAGACGGGCCACAGCGTGGCGCGCGTGCGCCACTGGAAGGAGCGCTTCCGCGCGCAGCGCATGCCCACCTACGAGGCCGATGCGCCCGCCGACGCACCGGGCCGGGCC
>JANPJI010000289.1:0-6164 GCA_031425425.1 Rubricoccaceae bacterium | reverse complement strand
GAGGATTGTCGGGAGGCGCCGCGCGAGCATCGTCTTGCCTGCACCGGGCGGCCCGACGAGGAGCGCGTTGTGCCCGCCCGCCGCCGCCACCTCCAGCGCCCGCTTGACAAACGCCTGCCCGCGGACATCCGCGAAGTCGGGTCCGCCGGGCGGCCCCGCGTCGGCGCAGAACGGGCGCGGCGTGGCGCGCTCGCCGTGCCCGCCGCCGACCGTAAGCAGGTCGAACGCCTCGCGGAGCGTGGACACCGGGTACACGTCGAGGCCCTCGACGACGGCCGCCTCGGCGGCGTTCTCGGCCGGCACGACGATTCCGCGGCGCCCGTCGGCGAGGGCACCGACGGCCATCGGAAGCACGCCGCGGACCGGCCGCACGGCCCCGTCCAGCCCCAGCTCGCCGACGATGGCGAGTGCGTCCAGCACGGCCTGCTCGATGTGGGGCGCGCCGCGGTGCGTCGGCTCGGCGGCGAGGAGCCCGAGCGCCATCGGGAGGTCGTACGCGGAGCCCTCCTTGCGCACGTCGGCCGGCGCAAGGTTGACGGTGACCGCCCCGCGAGGGATCGGCAGGCCGCTGTTCTTGAGAGCGGCCCAGACGCGGTCGCGGCTCTCCCGCACGGCCCCGTCGGGCAGGCCCACGACGGTCCACCGCGGGATGTTGGGCTCGGTGTGGGTCTCGATCTCGATCGGCAGCGCGTCGACGCCGAGGACGGCGCTGCTCCAGACTCTCGACAGCATGGCGGTGGGGCGGGTGTGCCCCACAAGACCCGCGAGACGCCCCGCTCTAACCCCGCCGAGGCGCTTTCCCGCTAGCCCTCTGCGACACGCTGCGCAAGTCGGTACGCGATAAATCCTGTGATTCCGAACATGATCGCGTACAGCGTCGAGTCGTACCCGGTGAAGCCGACGGTGTCGAACAGAAACGCAGGGATGCCGGCCCCGAGGCCGCCGCCGACGGCGAAGACGACCGAGTAGACCGCCCACAGGGCGACAGCGCGGACCGGCGACACCGCGCGCACGCGGGGCTCGGCCGACAGACGGGGTACGGACATGGATCGGAGGGCTGGGGCGGGAGGCGGCAGGACGGGGCAGGTTCGGACACGCCGCCCGGTTGTGCAAGGACTTTCGGGCCGCTCGGCCCGATTGAGCGCCCGGCCGGGCACCGCACGGGGCACGCCTCGTACGTTCCCGACGCACCCCTCCCCGCGATGACGTACGGCATCACCGGCAACTCCGGCAAAGACGCGCTCTGGCCCGCCCTCGTCGAGACCACGGCGTGGCTCGGCGCGCGCGGCCTCGCGTATCGCCTCGACCGCCCGCTCGCCGACGGCCTCGCGGCGCGGGGCCTCGCCGCCGGCCCCCACACCGCCGCGGCGACGGATGACCCGGTCGTAGGCGTCGACGTGCTCCTCTCGTTCGGAGGCGACGGGACCATGCTCCGCTCGGCGCACCGGGCCGGGACGTCCGGGCCGCCGATCCTCGGCGTCAACGTCGGCCGCCTCGGCTTCCTCACGCGCGCCGACGTCGGGGAGGTGACGGACGTCCTCGCCCTCGTCGAGGGCGGCCGGTACAGCGTCGAGGAGCGGACCACGCTCGACGTGGCCGTCGAAGGGGCCGAGGCACCCGGCCTGCCCGCGTGGGCGCTCAACGACGTCGTGGTGGACAAGTCCGGCACGACGAGCATGATCCAGATCGAGGCCTCCGTGGACGGCCTCTTCCTCAATACGTACTGGGCCGACGGCCTCGTCGTGGCCACGCCGACGGGCTCGACGGCGTACGCGCTGTCCGTCGGCGGCCCGATCGTCGTCCCGGGAGCGGACGTCGTCGTCGTCGCGCCGATCGCGCCGCATACGCTCACAGCCCGGCCCATCGTGCTGCCCGCGGCGTGCGAGCTGGCCCTCCGCGTCGCCACCCGCGACGCCGCGTTCGCGTTCGCCGTCGACGGCATCTCGGTGCTGCTGCCGGGCCACGCCGACGTGACGATCCGGGTCCGCCGGTCGCCCGGGACGGTCCGCCTGGTGACGCTCCCCGGCCGCGACGTCTTCGGGACGCTCCGCGACAAGCTCAGCTGGGGCAAGGGCGGCGTGTTCTGAAGGACTGGATACTGCGGGTGGAGAGGGTCGGAGGGGAGATCTCTTCCTATCCCCTCTGCCACTTCCCCCCTTCCATTTCCCGTCCCCGCTTCACCAAGTCTCAGCGTGGAGCCGCCGTGTGCCCCGGCGTATCTTCGCGGCCCGTCGGACGGTTGCGTGCAGCCGGACGCCGCGGCCGGGTAGCTCAGTTGGTAGAGCAATGGACTGAAAATCCATGTGTCGGCGGTTCGAGTCCGCCCCCGGCCACTCCGGGATGCCGGGTGCCTCGGCGCTTGAAATCCCGGTGGAGGCTCCGCCCCCCGTTTCCGCCCCGGCGGAGGGGTCGTAGTTTCAGCAGTACGATCTGGCCTGGTAGCTCAGTTGGTTAGAGCGCCGCCCTGTCACGGCGGAGGTCGCGAGTTCAAGTCTCGTCCGGGTCGCCTCATGAGACGCCCCACCTTTTCGAAGGTGGGGCGTCTCTGTTTTCGGCCCTTACGATCGCAAGAACCCCGATCAGGCCGTCCTCACGCAGAGGTGGCCGACGGCCGAGATGCCGAATCCGTCTCGATCAGCGTCCACACGGTCCGCCAGCACCCTGAGGGATCGACGAGCCCGCGCCGAGGTCGAAGCAGCTGTGCGGTCCGGGTGCCGGGAATGGCGACGTGGGCCGGCCCGGTTGCTCCGCGATCTGACCCAGGCGCTCCGGTACCCTAGTCGTCCTGTCCACGCGGCGGCCAGAGCGGCGACGAGTGGGTATGGACGATCGTCCAGCCGCTCCCGCGCCGCTCCAAGACGAGCGACACGAACGACGGCTCGGGCTGGTCCCCCATCATCTCCATCTGGTCGGGTGTCGCGGTGGTCGGGGGGACGAACTCCCGCCACCACGTGAAGCTCGCCACGGCCATGTCGCCGTCGGCGTAACACCGGACGAGCCGGTCGGCGGCGTCGACGAACCACCGGGTGCCGGGCACGGCGGCGCGCGCGAGGTCGAACCACGCCTGCTGGCTCTCCATGTTCATGGCCTGGTTCGTCATCCGCCCGCGTCCCCCAGCGATCCAGACGCGGTCGTCTGCCATCGTCCGTGCCTGCGCACGCATGTCGCCATCCGCCTCCGTCGAGACGTATCGGTCGATGAGGGCGTTTACGCCGGCCTCGTCGCAGTCTTGTGCCCGAACAGACGGGAGGACGAGGAGGGCCGCGAGAAAGGCGAGGAGGTGTTTCATGGATCCAGCCGCCAGGAGGCGACGCCGTGAGGTTAGAGGACGGAGGGGGGATCCGGCGGGTGCCGCTCCGACTCAACGTAAGCCATTCACTTCAATAGACAACCCCGCGCGTGATGCCGGCCCGAGACCGTGCCTGAAACCGATGTGCCCCACCGACTGAGCGGCTAGAATTCAATCCAAGCCTTAGTTGATTTGTCTACTAATACATCTGTTTTTTAAAATATTATCTTCACATTTAGCCATCCTGTTACCGCTGGGGCAGATGCGTTTGGGCCAGCCGGCCGTGCTCGCCGCCTCGACCTGCAAGTCACCGGGCCCCCGTCGCCTGCCTGACGACCTGGCCCCGACCGCGATCACCCAGGAAGTGAGGCCCGCACACGTCCGACGGCTTCGAGTTCAGAGACGGCCCGGTCGGCCGCCACGTCCTCCGCGATGGCCTGGCCCAGGCGCCCGGCGGCCGATCGGTACGACGGGTCGTCCAGCACGCGCCGGACGGCCGCCGCGATCCGTGCCGGTTTCGCCGCTGGCTTCAGGCGGAGCCCGGCCCCCCGTGCGACGACGCGGGCGGCGTTGTCGTCCTGGTCCCGGCCCATGGGGAGGCAGAGGACGGGGAGCCCATGGGCGAGCGCCCGCATGACCGTCCCGTGCCCGGCGTGGGTCACGACGGCGTCGGCGTGGGGGAAGACCCGCCCGTGGGGTGCCGAGGGGACCGCGACCACGTTGGCGGGGAGGTCAAGCCCCTCCCGGGCCATCGCCGGGCCGAGCGTGACGAGGCCTCGGACCGGGAGCGTTCCGAGCGCCGTGGCGATCCGCTGGAGCACGTCCCGCTGGCCCTGGAACGTCGTCGAGAGGCTGACCACGACGAGCGGGCGGGGGTCGCTTTCGGGCCACGGGGCATCCCACGCAGCCGTCCAGTCCGGGTCGTCGAGGACGGGGCCGACGTATCGGACGTTCGGCGGGGCCGGCGTGATGGGGAAGTCGAACGCCTCGGTCGTCTGGACGAGGCGGAGGTCGGCCCGGTGGTACTCGCCGACGAGGTCCCGGGCCGTCGCGAGCGGTGCGAGCCCTGCGGCCCGACGGGCCCCGTTGAACGCGGGGAGGTACCCCCCGGCCACCGAGTAGAAGAGCCGGGTGAAGAGCCCGTCCCGGAGGCGGCCGAGGAGGTCCAGGCGAGGGAGGAACCCGGGCCCCGCCGCCGGCCGGCCCGGGCCGGGCAGGTACTCCGGCATGTGGAAGAGGACCACGCGGGGGAGTCCTGCCGCCTCGGCAGCGACGAGGGCCCCGGGCATCAGGGCGTCGACGGCGACGACGTCCGGCCGCTCCTCGTCCAAGGCCTGCCTCGTCTCCTCGGCCACGATTTGGGCCGGACCGTACACGACGCGCCCCATCACGCGCTTCAACGCGCCGACGGGCGACCACGCCCCTGAGTCGCCCATGAGATCCTCCGTCCGGTCCTCCCGGGTGAAGTGCCGGGTGAACGGGACGAACCGGGCGCCGGCCCCCTCGACCGTCTCCCTCAGGCACGGCTCCGTGAGGACACGGACGGTGTGGCCTCGGTCGACGAGGCAGCGGGCGAGGCCGAGCACGGGCGGGACGTTGCCCCCGCCCTCCCAGGTCACGAACAGGTACGAACGGGGCGGCTCCATGGCGGCTCAGGGGGCGGTGGTGACGAGACCGTCGAGGAGGGCACGGAGAGCCCGCTCGGCGTCGATGGCGGATCGGCCGAGGTCCCGGCGGAGGAGTTTCCAGAGGGACAGGTCCGTGGCTGCGACGTAGGCGTCGAGCCGCGTGCCATATCCCGCGTCATCGGGCGGGGGGAGATATGGCGCGAAGACGCGGGCGCACCAGTCGCGGTGGGCGGCCCGGCCCCGCTCGGCGATGGCCCGCGCCGCCTCCAGCTTGTCCTCGAGCATGAGCGTGCGGAGGACGGCGTCGCCGTCCCGCTCATAGTGACCAAGGAGGACGCGGAGCGCCCCGGCGACGTCCCCGACCGGGGCCTGGTCCCGAACTGCGAGGATGCCGGCGGGGTCGCCCTCGACGCACGCGGCGAACACGCCGTCCCGTGAGCCGAACCGCCGGATGACCGTCTGGACCGAGACGCCGGCACGGTCTGCGATGGACTTGAGGGTGACCTCATCGAGCGTCCGCTCGCGCCAGAGCCCGACGGCGGCGGCGAGGATGTCGTCGGCCGTCCGGGCCGCCGAATCGGCCCGGGCCGTCATCCGGTAGGGCCGGCGCGCGGGGTCCTGTTTCATGTTATCTATGTTAACCCTAAATGATCCCCGGATCAACCCCTCTCTCCCCCATGGCCGGCCGGCCATCTCACGGCGTCCTGTAGGGTTAACCCAGCACTCCCCCAGAGGGCTTTGTGAACCGCTGGCAGCACTGGGGACGTACCGCCCTGAGCTTGAGGCCGGGACCCGAAAGCGGGTCGGTCATGGAGGGGGGGTCATTGTTTCACGGGGGTTCCCGGGCGAAGGGCAGAAGCGTTTCAGCCGGCAGGTGGAGGGCAAACAGGCCGAAGACCCAAGCCATGTTTAACTCGTCCGTCCGACTCCTGAGACCCTCGGGCTCCCCACCACCCCTCCTCATGCGCCGCTTCACTACCCACATCCAGATCTGGCTCACCGCGAGCTTCCTCGCTGTCGCGCTGGGCCTTCCGGCGCAGGCCCAGGAGCCGGGCGACCTCGTCATCACCGAGTGGCTGACCAACCCCGGCGGCACGATCTCCGACGCCAACGGCGAGTGGATCGAGCTGTTCAACACGACGAACCGGCCCATCGACCTCCAGGGCTGGGCCGTGCGCGACTCGGCCAACTCGGGCCTCCGCCCGCACCACCTCGTTTCGTCCTCTGTCGACGTCCCGGCCCGCGGG
>JANPJI010000288.1:0-2210 GCA_031425425.1 Rubricoccaceae bacterium | reverse complement strand
GTTTCGCTCGCTGGGGTGCACCCAGGTGTGCGAACGAACCGATCGACGGGTCTGGCGGAGAATCGGCGGCACGTCTCGAACAGGTGGTTCAACTAACGCATGCAGCGGACCCGGCGCACTCGTTTGCTCCAGGTGTCCGTGGGTGCCTGCCTTACCGCGTTCTGGCGAGGCCGCCTGGCCTGCCCGCTATCGCCGCCGCTTTCGCTGTGAGGCGCCGCAGGGCCACGGCGGTTGCCGCCACGACGGAGGCCGCTGTTGCGAACGCGCTTCCTCGCAGGCTGCGCCCGTGGCGCAGAGGGCCTCGTTTCCCTCCCGGCGCGTAGGTTGACTCTCCCCGCCGAGCGCGTCGCCCGGACCTCGAACACCTCCTGCGAACGGCCCCATGGGACTCTTCGACTTCTTCACCTCCACTAAGCGGCCGTCCTCCGGCACGCTGGCCCTGTCTCCGCAGGAGGTCATGGACCGGCTCCGGGCTCTCAACCGCCCGACGGCCCCGTTCCAACTCGTCGACGGGCGCGCGGAGGGGGCCGACCTTATCGCCGAGTGGAAGATCGTCGATGCGCAGTGGGTCGAGCTCTTCGCGAAGGCAGGCCTGGAGAAGGTCTTCCGCATCTACCTCAAGCTCGACCCGGCGTCGTGCGAGGTACGGGCGAGCGATCGGGAGTACACGGTCGCGTGGCAGGTCGGCGTGCCGTCGCTCTCCGTCGCCGCCAGCGCGTTCCGCGGGCAGAAGCAGAGCATCGAGTTCGGGAAGGCCTACGCCTTCACCGAGACGCTCACGCCGGGCGTCGTGTACAACTACCGCTTCGACACCCGGGAACTCAAGGAGCCCATCCAGGCGGCGGTCACGGGCGCGGGGTGGACGTACCGAGGCGTCGCGTTCGGGAAGCTCTGAGTCTTCGGGGAGATCCTCCGCGGGCCCTCGGAGCTCCTGATGCCCGCGTCGGCCGAGGTGCCGGCGGTGCGAGTGACGGATGCAACGCTCGACGCGGCGGCGCTCGCCCTGGCCGCCGAGACGACGCCGGAATGGCCATCGGTGGTGCCGGAAGCCCGCTCTCCAGCGACTTGTAGGGTTCACCTCAGAGAGCCAGCCCAGCCGGCGGCGGCCTCGCTTCGAGGCGCGCACCCGGAGGGGTGCGCGGTGAGGATGCGTCCGTCTCCTGCACCGCCAACTTTTTCCGGCCGCCGCAGTTACGAATGCGGCGAGCGCGCGTCTACCGAAGCGGGTCCGCTGACGCGGAGGTGTCACATCCGCCGACGTAGTCTGACCCGGCACCGCCACCGGTGCCCTGTTCCACCCGTGCCTGAGGGGCCACACCGTTCGGCTCTCCTCACACTCCAGCCGCCCCTCGCGGGGCCTGCCCTCATGGCGAAGACCTCCCTGTCGGGGAAATCGACCCCCTCCCCGCCGCCGACCGACGTCGCCGGCAAGATCAAGGCCCTCGACCTGACGATGAAGCAGATCGAGAAGCAGTACGGCAAGGGCGCCGTGATGAAGATGGGCGACGCCCCGCCGCAGCTCATCGACGCCGTCTCGACGGGCTCGATCACGCTCGACCACGCGCTCGGCATCGGGGGCGTCCCCCGCGGGCGCATCATCGAGATCTACGGCCCCGAGTCGTCGGGCAAGACGACGCTCGCGACCCAGATCATCGCCGAGGCGCAGAAGCTCGGCGGGCAGTGCGCCATGATCGACGCCGAGCACGCCTTCGACGCGGGCTACGCCCAGAAGCTCGGCGTGAACACGGACGAGCTGCTCATCTCGCAGCCCGATACCGGCGAGCAGGCGCTCGAGATCTGCGACATGCTCATCCGCTCCGGCGCGCTCGACGTGGTGGTCATCGACTCGGTCGCCGCGCTCGTGCCGAAGGCCGAGATCGAGGGCGAGATGGGCGCGTCCCACGTCGGCATCCAGGCGCGCCTCATGAGCCAGGCGCTGCGCAAGCTGACGGGCACGATCTCGCGGACCAACACGATCCTGATCTTCATCAACCAGATCCGGATGAAGATCGGCGTCATGTTCGGCTCCCCCGAGACGACGGCCGGCGGCCGCGCGCTCAAGTTCTACGCCTCGGTCCGCATGGACATCCGCCGCATCGGCGCGATCAAGGAGGGCACGGAGGTCACGGGCAACCGGACCAAGGTCAAGGTGGTCAAGAACAAGGTCGCGCCGCCGTTCCGCGAGGCCGAGTTCGACATCATCTACGGCG
>JANPJI010000287.1:0-2673 GCA_031425425.1 Rubricoccaceae bacterium | reverse complement strand
GCGCGGGCCGGGTCGCCGAGCGCGCCGTAGGCCTCCACGAGGACGGCGTGGACCTGCTCCTCACGCGGCCGCGCGCCGACCCCCTCGGCGAGGCTCAGCGCCTCGGCGAGCGCCTCGACGGCCTCGTCCGGCCGCCCCATCGCGACGAGCGCCTCGCCGATGTGGAGCAGGCTCGTGCTCTGGGCCTGGCGGTTGGCCGTGCCGCGGCGCCGCGCGAGCGCCTCGCGGTGGAGCACCAGCCCCGCCTCGACGTCGCCGCGGAGGCGGGCGGCCGTGCCGAGGTCGTTGAGCGCGCGCGACTCGCCGATCGGGTCGTCGAGGTCGTGGAACCGGGCGAGCGCGGACGTCAGGTGGACCTCCGCGGCGTCGGGCCGGTCGCGCATCAGCAGCGCCGCGCCGACGCTCGTCTCCGCCCGCGCCACGCCGAGCGGGAGCTCGGTCTCGGTGAACACGGCGAGGGCCTGCTCGGCTGTGTCCAGCGCGCGGTCGGCGTCGCCGAGGTCCGCGTACGCGGCGCTGAGCCCGTTGAGAACCCAGCCCTCCGCGACGCGGTCGCCCGCGTCCCGGACGTCTTCGAGGTTGGCGAGCGCACCGGCGAGCGCCTCCTCGTAGTGGCCGAGGCTCGCGTGTGCGCCGGCGAGGGCCGAGCGTGCCGCGAGCCGTTCCTCGACCATACCGAGGGCGTCGAAGCGCGCGATGGACTCGAGGAGCGCCACGACGGCCGCCTCGTTGTCGGCGAGGAAGAACAGCGCGCGGCCCTTCAGGCCAGACGCTCGCGCCTGCGCCTGCGCGTCGCCGAGGCGCGCGGCGAGTCCGTCCGCCTCGCTCGCGAGCGCCGCCTGCAACTCGGCGTCGCGGATCGGTAGCGCCGTCGCGAGTGCGAGCAGAGCATCCAGTCGCTCCGCCGAGTCCTCGCTGCCGAGCGCCGTGAGGCGAGCCCGGAGCCCGTTCAGCTCGTCCGGGCTCAGCGGGCCGGAGAGCAGGACGGGTTCCAGGCGTGCATCGGGAGCCGACACATCGGAAGCGGGCAGGTCCATGCGAAGGGCGGTCAGGTGCGGAAGCGGCGGACGAGCGCGTCGATCTGCGGGTCGCCGAGAGCCAGCGGCACCGCGGTGTTCGAGGAGCCTTCTGGCTTCGACGGTGCCGCTGGGGCCGAGGCCGGAAGGCCGGTGCCGGGCGGGGGGACCGACGGCGCAGAAGACGCGCCGGCGGCGTCGAAGGTCCGGTTTCCGGCCCGCTCGCGAAGGCGTTCCTCGATGCGGTCCATCCAGGATCCGGTGGCGGGTGCGGGCGTGCTTCGCGGCGGGACGCTCGCAGCCGGCGTGCTCCGACCCGTCGTGCTCGTGGATGGCGTGCTCCGGCCCCGCTGCTCCGGCGGATTTGTGCTCCCACGCCGGGGTGCCGCTCCGCTCGTGCTCCCGCCCGCATCAAGGCGTGCTCCCGAGGCGTCGTGGAGCGGGTGCGACTCGAACGCGACGCGCTTCACGTTGACGAGCTGCATCGGGCCGACGTTGTCGCTCGTGATCGACCCGCCCACCGTCCCCGGCCCGAGCGTCATCGCCGGGAACAGGTCCGTCGTCATCCCGACTGAGCCCAGCGCCGCGACGGTGTTCACGACGATCCGCATGGCCGGCTTGTACAGCGCGAACTGCTCGATGACCCGCTCGGCCTCGGCGTGGAGCGCCAGCGTGTGCCCGATCCCGCCGAACTCCAGCACCTCGAGGCACCGCGCGCAGCCCGCCTCCCAGCCGTCGGCGGTGTAGAACGAGAGGATGGGCGAGAGCGTCTCCATCGAGAGCGGCTCGGCCGGCCCTACGGCGTCGACCTCGGCGATGAGGGCGAGCGCCGCCTCGGGGACGGCGAAGCCGGCCATCTCGGCGATGCGCCGCGGGCTCTGCCCGACGATGTCGGTGTTGAACACGCCGCCAGGCTTGATGACGGCGCGGAGCTTCGCCGTCTCGTCGGGCGAACAGACGTGGCCGCCCCCAGCGCGGAACGCGTCGAGGAGCTTCGTCCGGATGGGCGCGTCGGCGACGACCGAGCGCTCGGTCGAGCACAGCGTGCCCCAGTCGAACGAGGTCCCGGCGAGGATGTCGGCGGCGGCCTTGGCGATGTTGGCGGAGCGGTCCACGTACGCCGGGACGTTGCCCGAGCCGACGCCGTAGGCCGGCTTGCCCTTCGAGTAGGCGGCCCGCACCATCGGCCCGCCGCCGGTGGCGAGGATGACGCTCGTGAGCGGGTGTTCGAGGAGCGCGTCCGTCGCCGCGAGCGTGACCCGCGTGAGGCAGTGGAAGAGGCCCTCCGGCGCGCCCGCCGCGACGGCCGCCTCGGCGACGACGCGGACGGCCTCGGCCGTGCAGCGCGCCGCGCGCGGGTGCGGGCTCATCACGATGGCGCAGCGCGCCTTCGCGGCGAGGATGGCCTTGTAGAGGGCGGTCGCGGTCGGGTTGGTGCTCGGCACGAGCGCGGCCACGACGCCCATCGGCGTCGCGACCTCCCACACGGTGGCCGTCTTGCGGATGATGCCGGCCGTCTTCATCCCCTCCATCCGCGCCGCGAGGGTGCGGGTGGCGAAGAGGTTCTTCTGGGTCTTGGACTCGGGCCGCCCGAAGCCGGTCTCCTCGAACGCCATCCGCCCGAGGCGCTCGGCGGCCTCCGCGCCGGCCTCGACCA
>JANPJI010000286.1:0-3588 GCA_031425425.1 Rubricoccaceae bacterium | reverse complement strand
GCCCCTGCGCCGCGCCCGACCGAGACGCTCACGCCCATCGCGCCGCGCCCGCTGCAGCCGCCCCCGGAGCCGCCGACGCGGTAGTTAGGTGCCTGGCGTCTTAGCAATCTTCAAGAGCATGGCGGAGGTGACGACAGCACGGATTCTGGCCGATAAGGCGCTCCAAGAGCTTCATGGGAAGGAATGCGTCGACTGGGCCGCATCTATGCTCGCCGCCGGCCACGATGGCGAGTACCTCGCAATTCTCGCCGGGGAGTCTCCGCCGTTCAACCACTTCGAAATGGTGGATTTCCGCGACCGGGCTTTGGCCGAGGTCGGTGCCCCCGGCCTTGACACCGACGACGCGATCCAGGCCTACGCCGTCGAGCGGCTCGCGCTCGCGCTCGGTGGGGAGGCCGACCTGGCCGAAACGCTCCACGAAGTCGCCGACTTGTACGTCGCGTCTGGCTACCCCTCGGCACTCCAAGACATCTACCTCCTGCACTTCGCGCAAGCTGCGCTCTGCGAATCGCCTAACCAGTGGTACTGGGAAGGCGCGACGCGGGAGAACATCGACGAGATCATCCAGGAGCACGTACGAGCCGTGGTCTCTCAACCCACCGGCGCTGCCTAACTCGCTCGCAGCTTCAGCGGACCGCATGGCCACCATTGCGTCTCGTTTAGTCGTCTGCGTCTACTTTCGCCACGTTGAGGCGCTGTGCCCTGTGCGGCTGGTGAGCCGCCAAGTGTCATTCGCACTGTTGATAACTCGGCAACTCTACCGGTTGCGACGTCATCCCGAGCTTGTCGAGGGATCTCGACGCCGTCCCCCAGCGCGTCGAGATCCCTCAACTTCGCTTCGCTCCGTTCGGGATGACGTTGGTTTGAGCTTCCGGACAAAGCGGTCGGCCCTTCGCTCGTCGGACGAAGCGCACGTCGCAGATGCGAGAATCCGACGCCGTCAGAGGCCGCGTCTCGGTGGCACGGCGACGTCGGTGAAGGCGACGGCTCCGACGAGGCCGTAGCCGCCGACGACGTTGCCCGGCAGGTCCGTCGGCTCGGCGAACGGGTTGTCCTCGCCGAACAGGACGGAGGCCGTCAGGTACGCCTCGTAGAGCGTCGGCGAGAGCACGGCGAGCTGGAGCGCGTAGCCGTCGGTCGGGACCACGTTGTCTGGCGCGGCGGGGTCCGAGCGGAGCACGAGCGAGGCCTCGCCGTCGGCGAACGTCGCGTCGGTGAAGGTGGCGAAGGGGTACGAGGCCGCCGGGCTGCGGGCGTCGGCGAGCAGGACCGGGTCGGACGTCGCGAAGCGGCCCTGGAAGCGCCACGGAGAGCCGAGCACGACGAGCGTGTCGCGCGGCCCGCCGGGGCGGCACACCTGCGTCATGTAGGCCCCGAAGTCGCGGAAGAGCGAGAGCCCGAACCGCGTGCCGGCCCCGGGCAGGTCGCGGACGCGCACACGGAAGCGCCGCGTGCCCGCGTCGCCCGAGGGCTCCTCGTCAGCGACGACCTCGGCCGGGCGTGGGACGGTGACGGTCGCCTCGGCCGGCGGCAGCCCCGGCACCTCGGCCCAGATCGTGTACGTCGCCCCGGCCTCGATGGGGAGCGTCCCGCCGAACGCGCTGCAGTCGTACGTCCCGCTCTCCTCGGAGTCGGTCTGCCCCGTCACCGGGTTGCACCGCGACGTCCGCGAGACGGCGCAGGTCTGCCGGCGCGGCGCGAGCGTCTCGACGACGCGCCCGTCGCGGAGGAGCGTCACCGTGGCCCCGGCCGGCGTCGCCGAGGGGATCCGGTCCGCCGCCGGGACGGGCGACACGGCCGGGTCGCCGCTGATGGTGATCCGGACCGTCGCCGGCCGCCCGGCGGCGAGCACGGACCGGACCACGACGGCCGGGGCGTACGCGGGCGTCTCGATGTCGAGGGCCGGCGTGAAGTCGCACCCGGCCGCGAAGACGGCCGTGCAGAGAGCGGCGGCGAGGACGGAGAGGCGAGGCACGGCTAGAAGGCGAACTGGTACGTGAGCGTCGGGAGGACGGGGAACAGGGCGACGCCGACGAGTTGCTCGCGGCTCGTGCCCGTCGCCGGGTCCACGCGCGTGTCGTAGGTCGTCACGAACGGCGTCTTGCGGTTGGTGGCGTTGTAGACGTTGAGCGCGAGCGCGTGCGGGCGCGCGCCGCGGCGGAAAAAGAGCGTCGCGCCGAGGTCGACGCGGGCCGTGGCCGGGAGGCGGTAGCGGTTGCGCGGGCCGTACGCGGTGACCGTCCGCGAGCCCGTCTCGGACCCGACCCAGTAGTCGACCGAGGCGATGTCGAGCGCGGTCGCGTCGTAGGTCGCCGTCGGGAGCGAGATCGCGTCGCCGGTGCCGTAGACGAGGGCGGCCGAGACGTCGACGCGGCGCGAGAGGCGGAGCAGGGCGACGGCCGAGAGATCGTGGCGGCGGTCGTAGCGGTACGGGAAGCGCGCGCCGCCGTCGAGCGCGTCGAAGCGGCGGTCGCTCTTCGCGAGCGTGTAGCCGAGCCACGCCGTGAGCCGGTCCGTCCGGTGCTGCACGAGCGCCTCGACGCCCATGCTGCGGCCCTCGCCCGTCACGACGAGGTCCTGCCAGTCGGCAGCGGCGGACGTAAAGCCGGCCCCGTCGCGGTAGGCGACGAGCCCGCGCATCTCGCGGCGGTACACGTCGAGCGTCCACGTGGTCCGCCCGCCGGGCAGGGAACCGGCGAGGCCGACGGCCGCCTGCCAGCCCCGCTCGGGTCCGATGGAGTCCGCCGGGACCCACAGGTCGGCCGGGAGCCCGACGCCCGCGCCCGTCGTGAGCAGGTGGACCGGCTGCTGCGTCACCGCGGCGCTCGTCTTGAGAGCGAGGCGGTCCGTGATCCGAAACGCGCCCGACGCGCGCGGCTCGACGGACGGGTAGCGAAACCGGCCCGTGGCATAGATCGCCGCGTGAACGCCGAGCCCGAGCGAGAGCCGGCCGACGCGCACCTCGTCCTCGACGTAGGCGACGGCGTCGAGCGCGACCGTCCGGCCGACGCCGAGGAGCGTGTCGATGGCCGCCCCCGTCGACGCCTCGGCCCCGACGAGCGAGAGCGCGCCGGGCGTGAACCGGCGGACCGTCGCCCCACCGCCCACGCGGACGGTATGGCCGCGGCCCGCGGCGACGTCCACGTCGAGCCGGGCACCGAGGTCGCGGATGGCCGAGCGGTAGCGCGCCCGCGCCGTCCGCCCGTGGGGGCCGCCGCGGTCCTCCTCGACGTCGAGGGCGACGTTGAGGGCGTAGTCGCTGGCCGTCAGAGCGGCGCTCGCGAAGACGCGCGGCGAGACGGCGCGCGTGTACCGCAGCGACCCGATGCGGTTGCCCCAGTCCAGCCCGCCGCCGTAGACGTCCGTCGCGCCCGTCGGGCGGCAGCCCGTCGCTGCGTCGCACGCCTCGACAGGGTCGACAGACTCGAACGCGAAGTCATCGCCGCCGCGGTAGAGGCTCAGCGCGAGCCGGTCGCGGTCCGTCACGCGCCAGCTTAGCCGGGCGTTGAGGTCGTAGAACGAGACGCTCGGCACGATCTGGGCGTCGCCACGTGCGGCCGCCTTGGCGTTGGCGCGGTCGATGAACGG
>JANPJI010000285.1:0-6017 GCA_031425425.1 Rubricoccaceae bacterium | reverse complement strand
GGCGACGAGCCGGGCTACACGCAGCCGCTGATGTACGCCGAGATCGGGCGGCACCGCTCGGTCCGCAAGCTGTACCTCGAGCGCCTGCTGCGCCGCGGCGAGCTCACGCCCGAGGGTGCCGAGGCGGTTCTGGAGGACTTCAAGCGGCAGCTCGACCGCGGCTTCGAGGAGACGAAGGAGCTCGCCGGCCGCGACCCCGAGCCCATCCCGCCGTCGGTGGAGCTCGAGCCCGCGCCGGCCATCGCGACGGCCGCGCCGCGCGCGGCGCTCGAGCGCGTCGTGCAGACGCTGGAGACGATGCCGGACGGCTTCACGGTCCACCCGAAGCTCGGGCGGCTCCTCGCCAAGCGCGGCCAGCAGTTCGAGAACGGCCAGATCGACTGGGCCTTCGCCGAGGCGCTCGCCTTCGGGAGCCTCCTCACGGAGGGCACGCGCGTCCGCCTCACCGGGCAGGACTCGGGCCGGGGCACGTTCAGCCAGCGCCACGCCATCCTGTACGACCAGACGGACGGCCACGCGCACGTCCCGCTCGCCCACATCCCCGGCGCGGACGGCGAACCGGCCGCGCAGCCGGGGGAACCACCTGCACGGATCGAGATCTACGACTCGCTCCTGAGCGAGTACGCCGCGCTGGGCTTCGAGTACGGCTACACCGTCGCCGACCCCGAGGCGCTCGTGCTGTGGGAGGGCCAGTTCGGCGACTTCGTCAACGGCGCGCAGATCATGATTGACCAGTTCATCGCCGCCGCCGAGGCCAAGTGGGGCCAGACGAGCCGCCTCGTGATGCTGCTGCCGCACGGCTACGAGGGCCAGGGGCCGGAGCACTCGTCGGCCCGGCCCGAGCGCTTCCTGCAGCTCTGCGCCGAGGACAACATGGTCGTGGCCAACTACACGACGCCGGCCAACTACTTCCACGCCCTCCGGCTCCAGGTGCGGCGGCCGGTCGCGAAGCCGCTCGTCGTGATGACGCCCAAGAGCCTGCTGCGCCTGCCGCAGGCCGTCTCGCGCGCCGAGGACTTCACGGAGGGGGACTACCAGCCGTTTATCCCGAGCGGGGCCGACGGGGCCGCCGAGCGCCTCGTGCTGTGCACGGGCAAGGTCTACTACGACGTGATGAAGGCCCGCGAGGGGATTCCGAACCCGGCGCGCGTCGCCGTGGCGCGCGTCGAGCAGCTCTACCCGTTCCCCGAAGACGACGTGCGCGCGGAGATTGAGCGCTTCGCCGGCCGGCCGGTCGTGTGGCTCCAGGAGGAGCCGGCCAACATGGGCGCGTGGACGTTCGTGCAGCCGCGCATCGAGGCGCTCCTGCCGGATGGCGCTCGCGTCCAGTACGCGGGCCGGGCTGCCGCGGCGAGCCCGGCGACGGGCAGCGCCGCACGTCACGCCAAGGAGCAGGAGGCCCTGCTCAACGCGGCTCTCGGCGTCGGCTCGGCCACCGCGGACGACGCCGCGGCGCAGACGCAGACCCGCTCGGCCCCGGTCTGACACCTCGGCGCGACACAGCGACGCCCGCCCCGGACCTGATCCGGGGCGGGCGTCGAACAGCGAGGGCGAACCGGCGGGCGGCTCGCGTCCGGCCGTCGGCTAGTACATCCGCCGGTTGGCCCGGCGGGCCTTCTTGGCGGCCTCCTTGCGCTCGAGGCGCTTCGTCTCGGAGGGCTTCGTAAAGGCCATGTTCTCGCGGAACGTGCGGAGCGTGCGCGCGCGGTTGACGACGCGCTTGAACCGGCGCAGGGCGCGGTCGATCGACTCTTTGTCGCGAACTTTGATGCCGACGGACAAGGGATACCTCTGGATGTGGGGACAGCGGGGCCGCGTGCGGGCTGGCCGCTGCGAAGCCCGGAAATCTACACGGCGATGCGCCCCGGGCCAAGCGCCGAAGCCGCTGTCCGTGTGAAAACGACGGCAAGCGAGCGGTCCGGCCGCCGCCGCCGCCCGGCAGAGACGGGCCGGCGGGCCGCCTGCCGTGGTAGGTTCGCGCTCCACCCGCGCCGCCGACCGATGATGCGCTGCCCTACGTGTGGCCGCCAGTACGAGGCGGCAACCTCGTTCTGCCCCGACGACGGGACGGCGCTCGTCGCAGACACGCCCGCGCCGGCGAGCGCCGCGCTCGATGACCTCCTGGCACAGGCCGACGCGCCCGCCGCCAGCGTGCCCGCCCACGACGCGCCCGCGGCGTCGGGCCGGTGGCTCCCCGTTCTTGTGGGCGTGCTCGGCGTCGGGCTCGTCGCTCTGCTCGGGCTCGTCGTGTACCAGCAGCAGGCGTCCGTCGCACGGCTCGAAGCGAGCGTCGCCGCGGCGAACGCGAACGCCGCACGGCGCGTCGCGGACCGACCGCCGGCCGACGCTGAACTCGCATACGCCCCGGCAGTCGATCCTGCCCCGGCGACGGCCACGTACACGCGAACCGTCTGGGCCAATTCGCCCGGCGACGGCTTCCTCGCACTCCGGAGCGCGCCGAGCGTCGCGCAGGGCCAGCGGCTCCTCCAGATTCCCCACGGCGACCCGCTGGACCTCGGCGCGTGCCTCCCGCGGACGACCGTCGCCGGGGCGTCTGGCTCGTGGTGCCGCGCGCGGTACGGCGGCACCGAGGGCTGGGCGTTCGACGCCTTCGTCACCTCCTGACTCGTGATGCTCCGCTGCCCGGCCTGCGGCCGCCGCTACGACGCCGACGCCCGCTTCTGCCCGGCCGACGGGACGGCCCTCGTCGCGGACGCCGGGCCGCCCTCGGGCGTGCCGCCGCCCGGATCGCCGTCGTCTGCCTGGCCCGACGCCCGGCCCCTTCCGGCCTCGCGTGCGCTCGACGACCTGCTGGCTCAGGCCGACGCCGCGCCTGTGCAGGACACGGCATACCCGCCGGCTGCACCGCGGCACGCCGCGCAGCCCCACCGGGAGGCCGACATCCCGCACGCCCCCACCGGAAGCGACGTCGGCGATCCTGCCGGGAACGAGGCCGGCGCGGCACCGCGGCGCTCGCGCCTGTGGATCGTGGGGCTCGTCGTCGTCGGGCTCGGCCTCGGCGCGGCGACGGCGGCCTATGTCCTGCTCGGCGCTCGGTCGCTCGAACAGGAGGCGTACGACGCCCTCGCCCGTGGCGACCTCGTCACGCCCGCCCGTGTCAGCGCGTACGACTTCGCGCAGCGCCTCGCGGACCGGTACCCGAGCAGCGGGGCCGCCGAGCGCGTCGGGACTGAGGCGCTGCCGCGGCTCGTCGCCGCGATGGACGCCTTCTACGCGCAGTTCTACCGGACGTCCGAGGCGACCGTGGCCGACTGGGGCCGCATGGCGCGCCTCGCCGCGTGGGCCACGGCCATCGCCCCGCAGGACGCGCACGTCCGCGCCCGCGCCGACTACGCCGCGGCGCGCGTCGCGGCGCTCGGCGGCGACACGCCCGCCGCCCGCGAGGCCTACGAGCGCGCCGCCGAGGCGTGGCCCGTGTGCGCCCTCCCGCCGAACAGCCTCGGCCGGCTGCTCGCCGATCAGGGCGACACCGACGGGGCCATCGCCCGCTACCGCGAGGCCGCGGCGCTGGACCCGGCGTGGCCGTTCCCGTTCTCGAACCTCGGCGCGCTCTACCTCCGCCTGAACCGCTACGACGCCGCAGCGTCGGCCCTCGAAGGAGCCGTTCAGGCAGACCCCGCCCGGCCCTATGCGCACGCGCTCCTCGCCCGTGCCTACGCCGGCCAGACCCGCTACGGCGAGGCCAGCGCCGAGGCCGCCGAGGCGATCCGCCTGGACCCCGGCGGCGAGGCCGGATTCGACGCCATCCGCCTCCGCCGCGACGCCGAGCAGTGGACGCTGCGCGCGCAGGGCGTCGTGGACTGGGACGGCGACGGCGTCGTCGAGCCCGACCCGGAGGACGACGGCGGCATGTACGACAGTGAGATCTACAACGAGTACGGTGAGTGAGCATGGCGACCGACACCAGAACCCTCGTTCTCGCGACCCGCAACGCGGGCAAGGTCGCCGAACTCGCCGCGCGCCTCGGCGGCCTCGGCGTCGCCCTCGTGTCCGCCGCCGACGTGCCCGGCGCGCCCGACGTGGACGAAACCGAGAGAACGCTCGCGGGCAACGCGGCACTCAAGGCGGTCGCCCTCCACGCGCACACGGGCCTGCCCGCCCTGGCCGACGACACCGGCCTGTTCGTCGACGCCCTCGGCGGCGCGCCCGGCGTCGTCTCCGCCCGCTACGCCGGGCCGGAGGCGGACGACGCCGCCAACCGCGCCCGCCTCCTCGCCGACCTCGACGGGACTGCGGACCGATCCGCACACTTCGAGACCGTCCTCGCGCTCGCGACCGACGCAGGCGTCCGGTTCTTCTCGGGCGTCTGCCGGGGCCGCGTTCTTCCCGAGGCGCGCGGCGCGGGCGGCTTCGGCTACGACAGCCTGTTCGTTCCGGAGGATGGCGACGGGCGCACCTTCGCCGAGATGACGCGCGATGAGAAGGGCCGCATCAGTCACCGTGCCCGTGCCCTCGACGCCTTCGCCGAGGCCATCCGAGACGGTCTGTGATCGCCCTCGTCCAGCGTGCCCGCTCCGCCCGCGTCGACGTGGCTGGAGAAACGGTCGGCGCGATCGGGCCGGGCCTGCTCGTTCTCCTCGGCGTCCTCGCCGGCGACACGGACGCCGAGGCGCGGTGGCTGGCCGACAAGGCCGCGCGCCTGCGCATCTTCCGCGACGCCGACGGCCGCATGAACCGATCTCTCCTCGACACCGGCGGCGAGGCGCTCGTCGTGAGCCAGTTCACGCTCGCCGGGGACACCGCGAAGGGCACGCGCCCGAGCTTCGTCCGCGCCGCGCCGCCCGACGACGCGCGCCGCCTGTACGAGGCATTCGTCGGGCACCTCGAATCCGCCCTCGGGCGGCCCGTCCCGACGGGCCGCTTCGGGGCTGAAATGGAGGTGGCGCTCGTCGGCGACGGGCCGGTAACGATCTGGCTGGAGCGGACGCCGTCGGCGTAGGTTCGGCGCGCACCCGCTCGCCGCCGACATGCCGCAGATCCCGTCCGCGAGGTGCCTCCCGCTCCTCTTCGCCCTGATCGCCCCGATGGCGTCCGCCCAACCGAACGTCGGCGCAAGCCCGCCCGCCCGCTACGTTCTCGACCACGCCCGCATCTACACCGTGGACGCTGCGCGGCCAACCGCCGAGGCGATGGCTATCGACGCGGGGCTCATCGTCGCGGTGGGAACGAGCGCGGAGATGGCGGCGCAGTACGCCTCGTGGCCGCGTGTCGAGATGGGCGGGAAAACGGTGGTGCCGGGCCTGATCGACGCCCACGCGCACCTGCTCGGCCTCGGACAGTCGCTGCTCCAGGCGGACCTCGTGGGGACGGCCTCGCTCGCCGAGATCGGCGACCGCCTTCGCGCCTTCGCCGCGACCGCTCCAGCCGGTGCGTGGATCACGGGACGCGGGTGGGACCAGAACGACTGGGGCACGGACGGGGCCTTCCCGACGCGCCAGGACCTCGACGCGGTCCTCGCCGACCGACCGGTCTGGATTCAACGCGTCGACGGGCACGCCTCGTGGGCCAACACGGCCGCGCTCCGCGCAGCGGGTATCGACCCCGAGGCAGCGGCCGCCGCCGACCCTGACGGCGGGCAGGTTCTCCGTGACGCGCAGGGCCGCCCGACCGGCGTGTTCGTCGACGCCGCCGAGGCGCTCGTGGCCCGCGCCGTGCCGGCGATGACGGAGGCGCAGTGGGCCGAGGCGCTCCGCCGGGCCGTCGCCGAGACGACGAGGGCCGGCCTGACGGGCGTCCACGAGGCGGGCGTGCCGTTGCCCGCACTCGACCTTTACCGCGCCGCCATCGCCGCGGGCGATCTGCCGATCCGCGTGTACGCCATGATCGAGCCGGGCGAGGTCGACGCGTTCTGCGCCGCGAACCCGTCCGGCGCGCTCGCCGACCCGTCGGGCCGCCTCGTCGTGCGCTCGGTGAAGGTCTACGCCGACGGCGCGCTCGGCAGCACGGCGCGGCCCTGCTGGCCGACTACACCGACGCGCCCGGCAGCCGCGGCCTGA
>JANPJI010000284.1:0-2030 GCA_031425425.1 Rubricoccaceae bacterium | reverse complement strand
GTAGTAGATGATCTTGTCGAGGTCCTTGGACTTGACCCCGACGAGGGCGGCGATCTTGTTCGGGAGGCTCTTGAAGTACCAGATGTGGACGACGGGCACAGACAGCGTGATGTGCCCCGCACGCTCACGGCGGACGGACTTCTGGGTCACCTCGACGCCGCAGCGGTCGCAGACGATGCCCTTGTAGCGGATTCGCTTGTACTTGCCGCAGTGGCACTCCCAGTCCTTGACCGGCCCGAAGATCTTCTCGCAGAAGAGGCCGTCCTTCTCGGGCTTGAACGAGCGGTAGTTGATCGTCTCCGGCTTGAGCACCTCGCCGAACGACCGCTCGAGGATCGACTCGGGGCTGCTCAGGCTAACGGTGATCGAGTTGTACACCGACTTCGGCGCGGGCTGCGCGGGCTTGATGCCGAATGCCATAACTGGGGGGTAGGATTAGGGGTTGGGGGTTGGGGATTGTTGTGTCAGGGAGTGGAGGCTCGGCGTCCCGAACCCCCAAACCCCAACACCCAAACCCCCTAATCGATCTTGACTTCGAGGCCGAGGCCCTGCATCTCGCGGATGAGGACGTTGAAGCTCTCCGGGACGTTCGGCTCGGGCAGGTTGTCGCCCTTGACAATCGCCTCGTAGGTCTTCGAGCGGCCCTGCACGTCGTCGGACTTGACCGTGAGCAACTCCCGGAGCACGTTCGAGGCGCCGTAGGCGTAGAGCGCCCAGACCTCCATCTCGCCGAAGCGCTGGCCGCCGAACTGCGCCTTGCCGCCGAGTGGCTGCTGCGTGATGAGGCTGTACGGCCCGATCGAGCGGGCGTGGATCTTGTCCTCCACGAGGTGCGACAGCTTCAGCATGTACACCTGGCCGACCGTGGTCGGCTGGTCGAACGCCTCGCCTGTCTGCCCGTCGTAGAGTTGGATCCGGCCGTCTTCGGGAAGACCGGCTTCCTTCATCTTGGCCGCGATGTCCTCCATCGTCGCGCCATCGAACGCCGGCGACGCATACGTCTCGCCGAGCTTGGAGCCGGCCCAGCCGAGCATCGTCTCGAAGATCTGTCCGAGGTTCATTCGCGACGGCACGCCGAGCGGGTTGAGGCAGATGTCGACCGGCGTGCCGTCCTCGAGGAACGGCATGTCCTCTGGCTTCACGAGCCGGGCGACGACGCCCTTGTTGCCGTGCCGGCCGGCCATCTTGTCGCCCACCTGGAGCTTGCGCTTCTTGGCGATGTAGACCTTGGCCAGCTGCACGATGCCGGGCGGGAGGTCGTCGCCCATCTGGAGGCGGTACGTCTCCTGCTCGGCCGAGCCCGAGATCTCTTGGTGGCGGCGCTGGTAGTTGGCCAGCAGCTTCCACGCCTGGCGGTTCGTCTCGTCGTCGGACGTGAACGGCTGGCGGATCTTGAGGTCCGCCGGCTCGACGTCCTGGAACGTCTTGCGCGAGATCTTGGAGCCCTCAGACGCCACGACGGTCCCGTCGCGGAGCTCGATGACCGCCCCGGCCTTCTTGCCGCCGATGAGCGCGATGAACCGCTCGTAGAACGAGGTCTGGAGGGACTCGATCTCGCGGCCCAGCTGGACCTCGATCTCGCCCATCCGCTTCTCCTCGGCCTTCTTGGTGACGGCGTCCGTCTTGCGGCGCGAGAAGAGCTTCGTGTCGATCACGACGCCCTTCATGCCCGGCTTTGCCTTGAGCGAGGCGTCCTTGACGTCGCCGGCCTTGTCGCCGAAGATGGCGCGGAGCAGCTTCTCCTCGGGCGTCGGGTCCGTCTCGCCCTTCGGCGTGATCTTGCCGACGATGATGTCGCCCGGGTTCACCTCCGCCCCGACGCGGACGATGCCGCGCTCGTCGAGGTCCTTCGTCGCCTCCTCGGAGACGTTCGGGATCTCGCGCGTGAGCTCCTCCTCGCCGCGCTTGGTGTCGCGGACCTGGTGCTCGAACTCCTCGATGTGGACGGACGTGAAGACGTCCTCGCTGACCACGCGCTCCGAGATGACGATGGCGTCCTCGAAGTTGTAGCCCTTCCACGGCATGAACGC
>JANPJI010000283.1:0-3480 GCA_031425425.1 Rubricoccaceae bacterium | reverse complement strand
CCTCGCAGCCGGTGGCGGCAGGCTCCGACCTCGCCCTTCGGCTTCGCTCAGGGCAGGCTGCCGAGATCCTTCGCTGCGCTCAGGATGACAGGTTCACAGGGAGGCGCTGGTTCAGCACGTTCTGCCTCGACCAAGGCGCGGACGTCGGGGCGCGGACGCCGGGGCGCGCCATTCGAGACACCGGCCGGACGGCTGATACTCCCGCAGCGTAGACTCCACCTCCCCGACGCCCGCGGCCTGTGTCTCTGTCCCCTCCCGTCTCCGAGCGCTCGCTCCACGTTGCGGCCGGCCGGAGTGGCACGGCGCGGGCGGTCGTCCGCGCGCTGCGGCCGCACCAGTGGGCCAAGAACACGCTCGTCCTGCTGCCGGTGCTCCTCGCGCACCGCGCGGCCGACGCCGATGCCCTCGCCGCGGCGGCCGTCGCCTTCGCCGCGCTCAGCCTGTGCGCGAGCGGGACGTACGTCGTCAACGATCTCACGGACCGGGACCGCGACCGCCGGCATCCCACCAAGCGGACGCGGCCGTTCGCCTCGGGCGCGCTCTCGCCCGCGTTCGGCGTCGGGCTCGCCGCCGTCCTGCTCTCCGCAGCCTTCGGGCTGGCCGCTGCGTTCCTGCCCGCCGGCTTCTCGGCCGTGCTCGCGGCGTACGTCGGCGTGACGCTGGCGTACTCGTTCCGCCTCAAGGCCGAGCCGATCCTCGACGTGCTTGTGCTGGCGGGGCTCTATGCGCTGCGCGTCGTCGGCGGCAGCAAGGCGACGGGCGTGCTGCTGTCGGAGTGGCTCCTCGCGTTCTCGCTGTTCTTCTTCCTCGGCCTGGCCCTCCTGAAGCGGTACGTCGAACTGCGGCAGATGGAGACCGGCGCGGCCCCGGCCGACAACGGCCGCGGCTACCTCGCCGACGACGCGGCCCTCGTCCGCGCTGTCGGGCCGGCGACGGGGCTGATCAGCGTGCTCGTGCTGGCCCTCTACGTAACCAGCCCCGAGGTCCGTGTGCTGTACGCGCAGCCCGCGCTGCTGTGGATGGCGATCCCGGCGTTCGTCTACTGGACGCTCCGGATGTGGCTGCTCGCGCACCGCGGGCGGATGCCGGACGACCCGGTGCTGTTCGCCGTCAAGGACCCGGTGAGCTACGCCGTCGTCGCGGTCGTCGCGGCGGCCGTCACCGTCGCCGCGTGATGAACCGTTATGAAAGCTGGGGCCGGTTCCCGAAGGCCCCGCCGGCGCACGCGGAGCGCCTCGCGTGGCGGTCCGCCCTGCCCGAGCGCCTCCGTTCTGCCGCTGCGGCCGGTGAGACGATGCTGGCGTACGGCCGCGGGCGGTCCTACGGCGACGCGTGCCTCAACGGCGGCGGGACGATCCTGGACACGGCCGGGCTGGACCGCTTCCTGGCGTTCGACCCCGAGGCAGGAATCCTCCACGCCGAGGCCGGCGTGACACTCGCCGAGGTCCTCGCGCTCGTCGTGCCGCACGGCTGGTTTCTGCCCGTCACGCCGGGCACCAAGTACGTCACGCTCGGCGGGGCCGTCGCCCACGACGTCCACGGCAAGAACCACCACGTCGCCGGCACGTTCGGGCGGTTCGTGACGCGGATCGGGCTCGTCCGCTCGACTGGCGAGGCGCTGGATCTCACTCCGGACGGCGAGCACGCGGCACTTTTCCGCGCCACCGTCGCCGGGATGGGCCTGACGGGCCTCATCGCGTCCGTCGAGTTCCGCCTTCTCCGGATCGAAAGCGACCGGATCGACCAGACGACCGAGCGCTTCCGCTCACTCGACGCCTTCTTCGGCCTCTCCGAGGCGGCGAACGCGCGGAGCCCGTACGTCGTCGCCTGGCTGGACACGCTCCGCGCCGAGGGCCGCGGCGTGCTCATGGACGGCGACCACGCCCCCGCCGGTACCGACGCTGGCCTGCCAGCCCCCGCCGACGCGTCGCGCCCGCGCCTCACGCTTCCCGTCGACGCCCCCGCGTGGGCGCTGCAGCCGCTGACCGTGCGGGCGTTCAACGAGACGTACTTCCGCCTCGCTCGGCCGGGGCGTGCCCGCATCGCCTACGAGCCGTTTTTCTACCCGCTCGACGCCGTGGGTTCGTGGAACCGCGGGTACGGCCGCCGCGGGTTCTTGCAGTACCAGCTCGTCGTGCCGTTCGGCGACGACGGTGCGGCCGTCCGCGACATCCTCGCGCGCCTCGCGCGGGCCGGGGCGGGCTCGTTCCTGGCGGTCCTGAAGACGTTCGGCGACGTGCCCTCGCCGGGGCTGATGTCGTTCCCGCGAGCCGGCGTCACGCTCGCACTCGACCTCCCCAACCGCGGTCCGGCGAGCGTCGACCTGCTCCAGGCGTGCGACGCCGTCGTCCGCGACGCGGGCGGGGCGGTCTACCCGGCCAAGGACGCCTGCATGACGCCCGACAGCTTCCGGGCCTTCTTCCCGCAGTGGGAGGCCTTCTCCGCTTTCCTTGATCCCGCTTTCTCGTCGTCGTTCTGGCGCCGCGTCACCGCCGACTCCTGACCGCATGACCGAACGTGTCCTGATCCTCGGTGCCACGAGCGCCATCGCCCACGAGGTCGCCCGGCTCTACGCCCGCAACGGGGCCGCCCTCGCCCTCGCCGCGCGCGACGCAGGCAAGCTCGCAGCCAACGCCGCCGACCTCCGCGCGCGCGGTGCCGCTCAGGTCGTCGAGATCCTGTTCGACGCGGCCGACTTCGCGCGCCACGAGGCCGTCATCGCCGAGGCGTCCGACGCGCTCGGGGGGCTCGACACGGCCCTCGTCGCCTATGGGACGCTCCCGGACCAGGAGCAGGTCGCGACCGACGCGGCCCTCGCCGTCGAGGCGTTCACGCTCAACGCGACGAGCGTCGTCTCGGTCCTGACGATTCTCGCGGGGCGGTTCGAGGCGCAGGGCCGCGGAACGCTCGGCGTCGTGTCGTCCGTCGCCGGCGACCGCGGCCGGCCGAGCAACTACGTCTACGGCGCCGCGAAAGGAGCCGTGAGCCTGTTCACCCAGGGCCTCAGAGCGCGCCTCGCCAAGAAAGGCGTCCGCGTGGTGACGATCAAACCGGGGTTCGTGGACACGCCGATGACGGCGCACGTAGACAAAAACCCGCTCTTCGCCTCGTCCGAAGCCGTCGGCGCGATGATCTACCACGCGATGCGCGGGAACGCGGATGTCGTCTACGCGCCCGGCTTCTGGCGTCCCATCATGGCCGGCGTCCGAGCCATCCCGGAGCGCGTGTTCAAACGGATGAAGCTGTGACCCGGCTGCTGTTCGTCTGCAGCCGCAACCGACTTCGGAGCCCGACCGCCGAAGAGCTCTTTCGGGGGACACCCGGTGTCGAGACCGCCTCGGCCGGTCTCAGCCCGGACGCCGAGCACCGCCTGACGCGGGACGATGTCGACTGGGCCGACGTCATCGTCGTGATGGAGCCCGTTCACCGCCAGCGGCTCGCGGCCCAGTTCGGACCGGCCATCCGGTCCAAGCGGGTCGT
>JANPJI010000282.1:0-3460 GCA_031425425.1 Rubricoccaceae bacterium | reverse complement strand
GGCCGTCAGCGGGTCGTCGGGCCAGGCGTGCTTCGGATACCGCCCGCGGAGGTCTTTGCGGACGTCGAAGTAGCCGCTCGCCCAGAATGAGGCGAGGTCGCGCGTGACCTGCGCGGGCCGCCCGGCCGGGCTCAGCAGGTGCATTACGACGGGCACGCGCCCGCCGAGCACGCGCGGCGTCTCGCGTAGCCCGAACACTTCCTGCAACCGCACGGCCAGCACAGGCGCGGCCGGGTCGGAGTAGTCCAGCGGGACCGTCGACCCGCTCGGGACGACGACGTGGCCGGGCGCGAGCCGGTCCACCTCGGCGGCGCGTGCCCACCCCGCGAGCCCGCGCAGGGCAGCGACGAGGTCGAGGCGCGCCGTGTCCGCGAGGCGGGTCATGCCCGTCAGGGCCGGACCGAGGAACGCGCCGAGGTCGGCGAGGAGCGCCGCGTCCGACACGTCGGGCCACGAGGCGTCGTGGGCGTGGAGGAAGGCGAGGCGCTCGCGGAGGCGTGCGGCGTCCTTCGACCACGCCAGCGCGCCGAGCCCGGCGTCGCGGAGCCCGCCGAGGAACGCCGCGGCGACGGCGTCGGGATCGGGGTCGCGGAGCGGAGCCTCGCGCAGGACGACCGCCCCGAGGCGCACGGTTCGGCGGGCGCGGACAGCTGCGCCGTCCCACGCGACGGTGTCGTCGGTCACGACCTGGGCGGCGAAGGCAGCCTCGTTGTCCTCGGCCGTGAGCGGAGCCGCGAGGAAGACGCGCGCGCCGCCCGCACGGTCGTCGAGCGCGGCGAGGGCGAGGAACGGGGCGTCGGCGAGCGGCTGCGTCCGGTCGAGGAGGGCGGTCCGGCCGTCGCGCATCCGGTAGCGCGCCCCGGCGGCCGTCTCGCCGACCCGCTGCGCGACGCGGTCGGGATAGGCGAGCGCGACGAGGCGCCCGACGTCGTCCAGATCCGGCTCGCCGTCGCGGACGGTCCACGCGCGCCGCCACCGGTCCGCCTCGGCGCGCACGGCGCGCAGCGCGCCGGGATCGACGCGGCCCCCTGCGACGTGCGGCTGCCGCCCGCGGAGTGCGTCGACGCGCAGCCGGAGGTCGGCGTCGACGCGCGGCCCGTGCGGGCCGGAGGGGCCGTCCGGGCGGACCGGGTCGCGCTCGGAGAGGAGCGCCACGAGGTCGGCGCAGAGGGCCGTCCGGCCGCCGCGGAGGGCGAGGTGGGCGAGGCGCGGGTGCATCGGAAGCGAGGCGAGTGCTTCGCCGTGCGGCGTGAGGCGGCCCGCGGCGTCGAGCGCATCGAGGGCCGTGAGCAGGGCGCGGGCGGCGGCGAAGGCGGGCCCAGGCGGCGGATCGAGCCACTGAAGCTCGTCCGGTGCCGCTCCCCACGCGGCGAGCGCGAGCGCGAGGCCGGCGAGGTCCGCCCCGGCGATCTCGGGCGGCGCGAACGGCGCGAGCGCGGCGTCCTCGGCGGGGCTCCACAGGCGGACGGCCACGCCCGGTGCCGTCCGTCCGGCGCGTCCCGCGCGCTGGTCCGCCTCGGCGCGGCTCACACGGACGGTTTCGAGGCGGCTCATGCCCGACGCGGCGTCGTGGCGCGGGCGCCGCGCGAGGCCGCTGTCCACGACCACGCGAACGCCGTCGATGGTGAGGCTCGTCTCGGCGATGGACGTCGCGAGGACGACCTTGCGCCGGCCGGCCGGTGCGGGCGCGATGGCCGCGTCCTGCGCCTCGGCCGAGAGGTCGCCGAAGAGCGGCGCGAGCACCACGTCGGGCGGGAGGTGGCCGTCGAGGCGCTCGGCCGTGGCCCGGATCTCGCCCGCACCGGGCAGGAAGGCCAGGACAGAGCCGCCGTCGGCGCGGAGCGCGTCCAGCACCGCCCCGGCGACGGCCGCGGCGACGTCTCGTGGCGACCGCGACGTGGGCGCGCGGCCGTGGCGGACAGCGATGGGGAACGCGCGGCCCACGCTCTCGACGACCGGTGTCTCCGGCCCGAGGAGCGCAGCGATGCGCGCGCCGTCCAGCGTCGCGGACATGACGACGACGCGCAGGCCGCCGTCGGCAGCGGTGGTGGGCCGCAGCAGGGCCCGGGCGTGGAGCGCGAGCGCGAGGCCGAGGTCGGCGTCGAGCGAGCGCTCATGGAACTCGTCGAATACGACGCACCCGACGCCGCGCGCCTCGGGGTCGGCGAGGAGCAGCCGCGTCAGCACGCCCTCCGTGACGACCTCGATGCGCGTCCGCGCGGAGACGCGGGTCTCGCCGCGGACGCGCAGGCCGACGGTCTCGCCGACCCGCTCCCCGAGGGTGGCCGCGAGGCGCCGCGCGGCGGCGCGCGCGGCAATGCGGCGAGGCTCAAGCACGACGATGCGCCCCGGCGCGCCGTCGGCGAGCAGCGCGAGCGGGACGCGCGTCGTCTTGCCCGCCCCCGGCGGGGCGACGAGCACGGCGCAGCCGTGTGTGCCGAGCGCGCGGACGAGGTCCGGCAGGACGGCGTCGACGGGGAGGGCCGGCAGGAGCGGGAAGGGGCACGACATCCGGCAAAGATCGCCGTCCGGCGACGGTGGGAGCCGGGCTGGTCCGAAAGCGGCGCGGCCCGCCTCCGCTTCCCCCGGCCTCCTCGCCGGGACCTGCGGGCGTGTCCGGCGTATGAGGCCCGCACCTCTCGACCCGCGTTTGACCCACGCCCGCCACCTCCGCGCCCTCTGGGGCCGCTACGCCGCTCCGTCGGGCCTCGAGCGCGATCCCGTCTTCCGGCGCGTCCTCACGGACGCCACCGACCGCGGCCTCCAGGTCGCCGGCTTTTTCGGGGTCGCCGCGCTCGCCGGTGCCCTCGTCACGACGCTCGTCGCCGCTCTGCTCGCGGGCGACAACATGGGGGCGGGGACGGTCTCGGAGGTGCTCTCGGACAAGCTCTTTCTGATCGGTAGCGCGACCGTGTTTCTCGTCGTCCGCCGGTTTCGGCCCGGCCTCACCGCAGCCCGTGTGCTGCTGGCAGCCTACGTCGCCGCGGTCGGCGTGATGCTTGTCACCGAGGACCTCCTCCGGGGCGACACGGACTTCACGGCTGGCTGGCTGACGCTCCTGCTGATGCTGACGGCCGGGACGGTCCCGCTCCGGCCTGTCCAGACGTTCGCGGCCGGGGTCGGCCTGACCCTGCTCCACATGGGGGCCGTCGCGACGACGACGGGCGCGGCTGCCGATGTCGGGGGCGGCGTGGTCCGGCGGATCGTGTTCCTCATCCTGTTCACGATCGTCTGCACGATGATCAGCGGCGCACTCTACGCCGGGCGCGTCGCGCAGCACCGCGCGACGGTCCGGCTGGCGCGCCTGCGGGACCGCCTCCAGCGGCGGTCGGTGGACCTCGAGGCGCGGTCGGGCGACCGCGAGGCGCGGTCGGCCGAGCTCACCGCCTCTATAGAGCGGCTAACGAAGGCCCAGACCCAGCGCGTCCAGCAGGAGAAGTTGGTGTAGCTCGGGCAGCTC
>JANPJI010000281.1:0-1836 GCA_031425425.1 Rubricoccaceae bacterium | reverse complement strand
GTGCCGGCTCGTCGCCGCGACCGACCCGCACGACTCGGTCGGCATCATCGACTCGTACTTCCCCGAGACGGCCTTCTTCACCGAGTTCGAGCGCTTCGACCGGCACCTCGAGCTGCTCCGCCGCGGGCCGGAGGCCGAGCGTGTGTCGCTCGTGGCGGTGTGCTCGCCGAACCACCTCCACGACGCCCACATCCGCCTCGCGCTCCGCGTCGAGGCGGACGCGCTGTGCGAGAAGCCGCTCGTGCTCAACCCGTGGAACCTGGACCAGCTCGCGGAGCTCGAGGCCGACCACGGGCGGCGCGTCTACACGGTCCTCCAGCTGCGCGTCCACCCGGCCCTCGTGGCCCTCCGCGAGCGCCTCCTGGCCGAGCCCCAGACGCGCCACGCCGTGCGGCTGACGTACGTCACCACGCGCGGGACGTGGTACCACTACTCGTGGAAGGGCGACCCCAAGATGTCGGGAGGCATCGCGACCAACATCGGGGTCCACTTCTTCGACCTGCTGCAGTGGCTCTTCGGGCCGGTGCGGGCGCAGCAGGTCCACCTCTCGGCACCTGACCGCGCCGCGGGCACGCTCGACCTGGAGCGGGCCGACGTGCAGTGGTTCCTCTCGCTCGACACCGCTGACCTCCCCGCAGCGCTCCGCGGCGCGCAGCCGACCTACCGCTCGATCACCGTCGACGGCGAGGAGATCGAGTTCTCGGGCGGCTTCCGCGACCTCCACACGCTCGTCTACGAGCGGACGCTGGCCGGGGCCGGCTTCGGGATCGACGACGCGCGCCCGGCCATCGAACTCGTCCACCACATCCGCCAGGCCACGCCGGTCGCGGCCGGGGCGGACGCCCACCCGTTCGTCCACGGACACACCGGCCTCGGCGGCGAGACGCCATGAGCGAGCGGCAGACTGAGATTCCCGGCGTCCGCATCCACGAGAGCGCCTACGTCGACGCCGGGGCGACGCTGGGGGAGGGGACGGCCGTGTGGCACTTCTCGCACATTCAGAGTGGCGCGCGGATCGGGCGCGAGTGCTCGTTCGGGCAGAACGTGAACGTCGGGGCGGACGTCGTTGTGGGGGACCGCGTGAAGGTCCAGAACAACGTCTCGATCTACACCGGCACAACCGTCGAAGACGACGTCTTTCTCGGCCCGAGCTGCGTGCTGACGAACGTCTCCAACCCGCGGAGCCAGGTCGCCCGGCGGGCGCTCTACGAGCCCACCCTCCTCCGCCGCGGCGCGACGGTCGGGGCCAACGCGACGGTCGTGTGCGGCGTGACGCTCGGGCGCTACAGCTTCGTCGCCGCGGGTGCCGTCGTGACGCGCGACGTGCCGGACTACGCGCTCGTCGTCGGCGCGCCGGCGCGGCGCGCGGGCTGGATGAGCCGCCACGGCCACCGCCTCGACTTCCTCTCGCCCGAGGGGGGCGACGGGGACGAGCCCGGCGCGCGCGGCGTGGCCGTCTGCCCCGAGTCCGGCCTGCGCTACGCGCTCTCGCCCGAGGGCGTCGTCCGCTGCCTGGATCTCGACGAGGACGCCCCCCTCCCCGAGGCGCTCCGGACGGGCGCGGGCTCGTACGACAGCTTCAAGCCGACGGCCGATGGTCGGTAGTCGACGCCAGATGTGGGGAACTCCCGGTGTTGCCCGCGCCCCGCTCCGTCCACGTCGCTCCGTCCACGTCGCTCCGTCTGCGTCGCTCCGTTCGCGTCTCGCGCCGCGGCCATTGCCGTTTCTCCCGGATTCTTGTCATCCTGAACTCGATTCAGGATCTGTCTCGCTCACCGTTTCCCGAAAAAGGCAGATCCTGAATCGAGTTCAGGATGACACTGTGTAGAAGTTGGC
>JANPJI010000280.1:0-1620 GCA_031425425.1 Rubricoccaceae bacterium | reverse complement strand
GCCTCGGCGACGGCCCCGCGGAGCGTGTCCACGATCTCGGCCTCGAGGACGCCGATCTTGTCCTGCGCCGTCAGGATCGTCTCCTCGTAGTGCTTCAGCTCGGGCGTGACGTAGCGCTCGGCGTTGACGAGCGTCTGCTTGCGGATCCACTCCGCGGGGGCCTTGTCGCGGTGCGTGTTCGAGACCTCGAGGTAGTAGCCGAAGACGCGGTTGTAGCCGATTTTGAGGCTCGGGATGCCCGTCTTGCGCGCCTCGGTCGCCTGCAGCTCCTGAAGAAACTCCTTTCCCGATCCGGCGATGCGCCGCAGCTCGTCCAGCTCGTCGGAGAACCCGGCGCGGACCGTTCCTCCGGCCGACATCTGGGCGGGCGGCTCGTCGGCGAGCGTGGCCGCGATGCGGTCCACGGTGTCCTGGCACGGCGTGAGGCTCGCAGCGAGGCGCGCGACGAGGGCCGGCACATCCGCCCCCTCCAGAAAGCGCTTGACCGGAGGAACCTGGCGGAGCGTGAGCCCGAGCTGGACGAGGTCGCGCGCCGTGGCGCGGCTCGTGCAGACGCGCCCGCAGAGCCGCTCGAGGTCGCCCACGTGGCGGAGCTCCTCGCGGACGTGCCGGCGCAGCCGCGCGTCGCCGGCGAACAGGCTCACCGCGTCGAGGCGCTGCGTGATCCGGCCGACGTCGCGGAGTGGGCGCACGAGCCACTGCCGCAGCATCCGCCCGCCCATCGGCGTCAAGGTTTGATCCAGCACGCCGACGAGCGAGCCGTCGCGCCGGCCGTCCTGCATCGAGGCGACGAGTTCGAGCGCGCGCTTGGTGGCCGGGTCGAGCGCGATGTGCTCGTCGGCGCGGTAGCGGCGGATGCGGCGCAGGTGCGGCAGGCGGCCCTTCTGCGTCTCGCCGAGGTAGTACAGGCACGCCCCGGCGGCGGTCGTGCCGACCGACAGGTCGTCCACGCCGAAGCCCTTGAGCGAGTGCGTCTGAAAGTGCCGCTTGAGGGTTTCCTCGGCGAAGTCCGCCCCGAAGACCCAGTCCTCCTGCCGGGTGACGGCGAACGGGAGCGGGCCGGGCTGGACGGCCGCCATGGCCTTCGTCAGCCGGTCTACCTGGCGTTTGTCGACCACCACCTCGGCCGGGGCGATGGTCTGCAACAGCGACCCGAGGCGCTCGACGGGGGCCTCGGTGACGAAGAACTCGCCCGTCGAGGCGTCGGCGAAGGCGACGCCGGCCGTCGCGGCATTCCGGCCCTCGCCCCAGGCGACGGCCGCGAGGTAGGTCGCCTGCTTCGGCGCGAGCAGCGTCTCGCGGAAGGCCACGCCCGGCGTGACGACCTCGACGACGCCGCGCTTGACGATGGTGCGGGCGAACTTGGGGTCTTCGAGCTGCTCGCACACGGCGACGCGGTGCCCGGCCTGGACGAGCTTCGGCAGGTACTGGTCGAGCGCGTGGTGCGGGAAGCCCGCGAGCGGCGTGTCCTCGGCGGCCCCGTTGCCGCGCTTGGTGAGCGTGATCCCGAGCACGTCGGCGACGAGGACGGCGTCGGTGTCGAACGTCTCGTAGAAGTCGCCCATGCGGAAGAGGAGGACCGCGCCGGGGTGCTTGTCCTTGATCTTCCAGTACTGCCGC
>JANPJI010000279.1:0-7581 GCA_031425425.1 Rubricoccaceae bacterium | reverse complement strand
TCGAACCCGTCCGCGCGCGTGCTCCTCGGGCTGGAGCCCGAGGCGCGCCACGGCGAGGCGCGCCTCGGCGAAACGACCGACTCGGGCGGCGCGCTCGTGCCCGCCGCCGAGGGGTCGGAGCGCGGCGGGGCCACCGACGACCTCGCGGCGCGGTGGCCCGTCGTCGGCGAGGACGGCCAGCCGGTGCCCGCCGACGACCTCCCCGAGCGCGTGGTGCTCCGCACCGGCGAGCCCGTCCGCGGGGCGATCCTCGGCATCGTCCACCCGAGCGGGGCCGTCCGGTGGTACCGCGTCAACGCGGCCCCGATCGACCACGACGGCGACGGCGTGCCTGAGGCGGTCGTGCTGTCGTTCACGGACGTGACCGACCTCCGGGCCGCGAGCGAGGACGCCCGCCAGTCGGCGGCCCTGCTCACGTCCGTCCAGGCCGCGTCGCCCGACGGCGTGATGGCCTTCCGCGCCGTCCGCGACGAGGCGGGAGCCATCGTAGACTTCGAGTGGCTGCTCGCCAACCCGCGCTCGGCCGAGATCTCGGGCCGCCCCGGGGACAACCTCGTCGGGCAGCGCCTGCTCGACGTCTTCCCCGGCAACGTCGAGTCCGGTTTGTTCGACGCGTACCGGCGCGTGACCGAGACCGGCGAGCCGTTCCGGACGACGCTCGACTACGCCCACGACGGGCTCACGGCGACGCTCCGCATCACGGCGAGCCCGCTCGACCTCGGCGGGGACGGCTCGCCGGACGGCTTCTCGGTCGCCTTCACCGACGTCACGCTGGCCGCGGCCGGCGGGGCGACGCGTGTGGCCTAGCCGTGGCGGGCCTCGCCCTCGTGCTGTTCGAGCCAGCACCCGCGCCCCTCGCCGCGTGGGCAGCCGCCGCCGGCGCAGCCGTCCGCACGGTGCCGCCGGGCACGGGCCGGCTCCGCGCGGCCGTCGAGGCGTTCGCGGCCGGGCACGTCGCCGTGCTGCTCGTCGCCGCGGGCCACGCCCCTGCCGAGGCGCTCCTGGCCCTCGCCGCAGCCGAGCTCGACGCTCCGATGACCGCCGTGATCGGCCCGGCGCCGGGCGGGCACCTCGCGCTGCTCGGGCTCACCGAGATCGTCCCGGCCCTGCTCGCGGCCGACGGAGCCGCGGCCGTCGAGGCCGCGCTCGCGTCCGCGTTCGACGCGGGCCTGAGCGTGGTCGTGCTGCCCGAGCTGGACGCCGGGGGCTCCTAGCGTAGACGCAGCCCGCGTCTACGCCCGTACTTTGCCGGAACCGCTTCCAGCCCGCTGTCGATGCCCGACCTGTCCGCTCCGCCCGCCCCGCCCGCCTCCGCGTTCGCCGACGGGCTCTCCGGGGGGACCCAGTTCAAGACCCTCGAGCAGTTCATCATTGAGCGCCAGGACGAGGTGCCCGGCTCGAAGGGCCAGTTCTCGCGCCTGCTCCGCGACATCGCCGTCGCGGCCAAGATCGTGGACCGCGACGTCCGCAAGGCGGGCCTCGTGGACCTCTTCGGCGACACGGGCGACGTGAACGTGCAGGACGAGATCCAGAAGAAGCTCGACCTGCTCGCCCACGAGGAGTACGTCCGCGCGCTGCGCCGCGGCGGCGAGGTGTGCCTCATCGGGAGCGAGGAGCACGCCGAGGCGATCCCGCTCCTGTTCGAGGGCTGCCAGGGCAAGTACGTCGTCCTGTTCGACCCGCTCGACGGCTCGACCAACATCGACGTCAACGTGTCCATCGGGACCATCTTCTCGATCTACTCCATTGCCGACGACCACGTAGGGCACGTGACGATGGAGCACGCGCTCCAGCCCGGCCGCCAGCAGGTGGCCGCCGGGTACGTCCTCTACGGCTCGTCGACGATGCTCGTCTACACGACCGGCTCCGGCGTGAACGGGTTCACCCTCGATCCGTCCATCGGCGAGTTCCTGCTGTCGCACCCCAACATCCGCACGCCCGAGACGGGCACGATGTACTCGGTCAACGAGGGCAACTACAACTCGTGGAGCCGCGGCCTCAAGGAGTACATCAAGTGATGCAGACCGAGGACGCCGAGACGAGCCGGCCCTACACGATGCGCTACATCGGCTCGTTCGTGGCGGACTTCCACCGCAACCTCGTCAAGGGCGGCGTCTACATCTACCCCTCGAACCGGCGCAACCCCAACGGCAAGCTGCGGCTGATGTACGAGGCGAACCCGCTGGCGTTCATCGTCGAGCAGGCCGGCGGCGTGGCCTCGACGGGGCTCGGACCCGTGCTCGACGTCGAGCCGACGGCGCTCCACCAGCGGACGCCGCTGTACATCGGGAGCCGCGCGATGGTCGAGCGGTGCCTCGCGTTCCTCCGCGGCGACCTCCCGTAACCCGCGGCGTCACCGCACGGCGTCAGCCCGCGCGGCGGCGGGCGTCGCGGACGCGCCGCGTGAAGCGGTGGTCCGGGCCGTAGATGGCTGCCGTCGCTGAGTCGGCGCGGGCGAGGAGCCGGCGACCCTCAGCGGGCCGGCCGGTCCGCGCGAGGGCGTCGCCGAGGCGATAGTCCAGCTGGGCCGCGTTCGAGGCGGTCGTCGGACGGTCGCGCTGGGCGCGCGCGGCGGCGCGGTAGGCGCGGACGGCCTCGGCCGTGCGCCCCTCGCGGTCGTAGGCCAGCCCGACCCCGATGGCAGAGAGGACGGGGAACTCCTCGCGGCCCGCCTCAAAGCCCGCCCGGGCCGCCGCGTACTCGCCCTCGGCGAGGTCGACGTTCGCCTGCCAGATGTGGGAGACCACCCGGTTGTACGCCGGGATGAGCGCCGTCGCACGCGCCGCGAGCGGCGCGGCCTCGGCGGGGTAGCCGTCGCGGGCGAGAAACATGGCCCACTCGCCGTAGGACGTCGCCGCGATCCCGCGGGCACCGAGGCGCTCGGCGCGCGCGCCGGCCGAGAGGTAGAGCCGGCCGGCCTGCTCGCTGTCGCCGGGGCCGCTCCGGTCCGCGAGGACGCGGGCGAGCAGGCGCTCGGCGCTGATGGTGGCGAGGCTCTGGAGCCCGGACCGGTCCGTCGAGATGCGGAGGTCGGCCCGGAACGCCCGCTCGGCCCCCGCGAAGTCGCCCTGCGCATACTGGGCGGTGCCGAGTGCGACGAGCGCGTCCATCGTGCCGAGCGGGGAGCCGAGCGCGGTGAACAGGGCGAGCGCCTCGCGGGCGCTGGCCTCCGAGCCCTCGACGTCCCCCCGGACTTTCTGTACCTCCGCGGTCCGGGTGAGTACGCTCGCGAGGGCCTCGCGCCCGGCCGGGGTGGTCCGCGTCGGAGCGGTGCGGAGCGCGTTCCGCGTGATGCGCAGGAGGGAGTCGACCCGCTCGGGCTCGCCCATGATCGCCCACAGTTCAGCGAGCGAGGCGGCGGTGCCGGCCGTGGTCGGGTGGCCCGGACCGAGCGCGTCACGCTGGACCGCGTGCGCGTCCGTGATGAGCGCCGTGGCGCGGGCGATGTCGCCGCCGGTGTGGATGAGGCACGTGCCGAGGCCGGCCCGCGCTGCGCCGGGGTCGGGGACCGTGCCGGGCGGGAGGCGGCGGATGCGGGCGTCGGCCTGCTCGAAGAGCGGGAGCGCCGCGGCGTGCGCGTTGAGTCCCAGCAGGATGCCGCCGAGGAGCGTGCCCATCTCGGCCTGGAGCGCCGGGTGCCCGGCGAGGTCGCGCTCGATGCGCACGCCCGCGCTGTCGAGCAGCATCCGCGCCGAGATCGAGTCCGCGTTGGCGACGTCGGGGTTGGCCGGCGCGAAGAGGCCCACGAGCAGGTCGCGGGCGGCTTCGGCGCGGGCCGCCTGCGCGCGCGCGGCGCGGGCCTGCACGAGCGTCGCCGCGAGCCCGAGCCCGAGCGCCGCGACGACGGCCACGGTGGCCCCCACGAGGAGCCGGTTGCGCCGCGCGAAGCGGCTCATCCGGTACGCGAACGTGGACGGGCGCGCGCGGAGCGGGAGCCCGAGCCGGTGCCGCCGGAGGTCGTCGCCGAGCGCCTCGGCCGAAGCGTAGCGCCGCGCCGGGTCCTTGGCGAGCGCCTTGAGCACGAGCGTGTCGAGGTCGCCAGCGAGCGCGCGGCGGAGCGCGTGCGGTGCCGCAGCGCGCGTCTCGGCGGCGGCGGCGGTCAGGGCCGCGCTCGGCCGGGCCGGCTCGACGGTCGTGACCACGCGCTCGATCTCGGCCGCCGTCCGCCGCTCGAAGGCGTACGGCCGCACGCCCGCGAGGAGTTCGTAGAGGAGCACGCCGAGCGCGTAGTCGTCCGTCGCCGTCGTCGCGGGCTCGCCGGCGATCTGCTCCGGCGCGGCGTATTCGGGCGTGAGGATCGGCCCGAGCGGCCCCGTGATCGGACCCGAGGCGAGCCCGCCCGCCGCGAGGGCATCGCCGGGCGAGTCGTCGAGCAGCGTCGCGAGGCCGAAGTCGAGCAGCGTCGCGCCGGGCCGGCCGGGCGCACCGCCCGGCACCGGCAGCCCGTCGGCGGCGAACACGTTGGACGGCTTGAGGTCGCGGTGGACGACGAGCCGCCGGTGGGCATATGCCACAGCTGCCACGACGTCCTCGACGAGCGCGAGGCGGGCAGCGATGCCGAGTTGGCGGCGGTCGCAGTAGGCCGTGATCGGCTCGCCGTCGGCGAAGACCATCGCGAGGTACGGCCGCCCATCCAGGTCCGCCCCGCCGTCGACGACGCGTGCGAGGCCGGGGTGGTCCAGCCGGGCGAGGATGCGGCGCTCGCGCTCGAAGCGCCGCGCGAGGCGCGTCCCGCCGGCCTCGGGGCGGACCATCTTGAGCGCCACGCGCTGCTCGAAGGCCCCGTCGGCGCGCTCGGCGAGGTACACGCGGCCCATGCCGCCGCGGCCGGCCTCGCGGACGACCCGCCACGGTCCGACGCGGGTGCCCTCGGCCAGCCCGTCGTCGTCGTCGTCGCCCAGGTCGCCGTTCAGGTCGTCGTCGTTCAGGAGCGCCGTCAGCGGGGCTTCGTCGAGGACTCCGAGAAAGGAGCCGGACTGGCCGTAGGCCTCCAGAAGGCGCGCCGCCTCGCTGGCGTCGGGTGCGGGTGCCGCCGCGAGGAGCGCGCGGCGCTCGCCGGGGCCGGCGTCGAGGAGGGCGAGAAAGAGCCGCTCCGCAGGGTCGTCCGTGCCGGGATCGTCCGGGCCCGCGTCGTCCGGGCCGGGGTCGGAGTCGAGGAGCCCATCAGGGCCGAGGAGCGGGGACATGGCGGAGCACAGGCCTATCCGGTCGTGCGCGGTTCGGGGCCGCCGGGGGCAGCCGCGCCCGGCGCAGCACCCGGCGCGTCGGCGAGATCGAGGAAGAGGCGCGCGCGCGCGAGCGCCCAGTCGGACTTGACCGTCCGCGGCGAGATGCCGAGCGCGACGGCCGTCTCCTCGACGGAGAGGCCCCCGAAGTAGCGGCACTCGACGACGCGGACGGCCCGCTCGTGGCGCGCGCCGAGGCGCGCGAGGGCGTCGTCGAGGTCCAGCAGGTGCCCGGCGAACGCGTCCGCGCCCACATCGGACGGCTCGGGCAGACGCAGCCCGGTGTCGTCCAGGCTCAGCGCGCGTGCCGGGCCGCCGCGGCGGATGCGCCCCCGCCGCCGGGCCGCATCCACGAGCACGCAGCGCATCGCGCGCGCGGCGGCGGCGAAGAAGTAGGCCCGCCCCTGCGCCGTCACCCGCGGCGCGTCGGCGAGCTTGAGGTACGCCTCGTGGACGAGGTCGGTCGTGGCGAGCGTGTGGCCGGCGCGCTCGTGGCGCAGCCGCTGCCGCGCCAGCCGCCGGAGTTCGTCGTAGACGAGCGTGTAGAGCACCGCGGCGTCGGCCGGCGGCGCGTCGTCCCCGCGCTCCACCGCGGCGACGGCCTGCCCGAGGAGGAGCGTGACCGTCTCGCGCGTCTCCATGTCCTGCCCATGTTGTTCGTGGAGGCGGCAAGATAGCCGATCGCCCTCCACGGGGGAAGGCAGATGTCTGCTCAACCGTATTCGTTACAGGAGTTTTCCATGCTCTCATCCCTGGACGCACTGTCGAGGCATGCCGGTGCGGTCCGCCCCCGCGGCTGTCCCGATATTCTGTCCGCCGCCCGTGTGTTGCGGTGTCGGCTCCTCCTCTCCCACCTCCCCCAACTGCGATGCGTTCACTGCTTCTTTTCTCACTTCTGCTGATTGCCCCGGTGGCCGCCGCCCAGGTCGGTCAGGGCCAAATCGAACTCAGCGGCTCCGCCGCGTTCACGTCCACCGAGGGCCTGACCGTCTTCCAACTCTCCCCGACGATCGGCTATTTCCTCACCGACGCCGTCGTGGCCGGCTTCGAACTCCAGTACGTCTCCGTCGAGGGCAACGGCGACAGCGGCTCCATCGGGCCATTCGTGGCCTACCACTTCGGGAACCGCGCCGCGACGATCCGGCCCTTTCTGCAGGCGCAGGTGGCGACGAGCTTCACCGACGACTCCGACATCCTCTTCGGCGGGGCCGGCGGCGTGAAGTACTTCTTCCTGCCCGGCGGCGCGCTCCGCGGCCAGCTCTTCGTCCTCACCGACGGCGAAGACACGCAGATCGGCGTCTCGGGCGGCGTCTCAATCTTCCTCTGACCGACCGCGCGCCGCGGGCCTCCGGCCCGCGGCGCAGAACAGAACCGGTGTGAGCGGGTAGCCCGACCCCCGCTCGCACCCCTGCATGCTTCCGCCCCTTCCGGACCTCCCCGGGTGCCGCGCCGCGCCGCCCGACCTCACCTTCGGCGGCTTCCCCGAGACGGGCCTGGACGCACTCGCTCGGCTCAAAGCGAACCCGCACATCGGACGCTACCGCGAGGAAAAGACTGCCCTCAAGGCGGGCGTCGAGGCCCCGTTCCGGCAGTACCGCGACGACCTCGCCCTCAACTGGGTGCTCCCCAACGGGCTCCCGTTCGAGACCGAGAAGGGCGTCTTCAGCCGGATCCTCAAGAACGACTTCGGCGCGGGCGGGGCGCACCACCACCTCTGGATGGCGTTCTACCGCACCGGGCGGACGCGCCTGACGGACCTCCAGCTCTCGCACGCGGTGTACCCGGACGGCTTCCGCTGGGCGCTCTACGCCGGCGACTACTCCCGCGACCTCTTCCGCGCCGCCCGTGAGCGCACGATGGACGAGCCGGACGCCGCCCTCGCGCGCCTCAACCCGCTCCTCGCCCGCGGCTACCGGCTCGCCTTCGCCCCGCACGTGACCAAGCCGGAGGGCTACCCCGAGGCCTCCGCCCCGCTCGACGCGCTCCCGGACGGCCTCGCCCGCGCCAAGGGCATCTGGCTCTCGCGGCGCATCTCCCGCGCTGACCTGCTCCGCCTTGGGCCGGGCCTCGTCGCCGCCGGCATCGACGCGCAGATGGAGCTCTGGCCCCTCTACCGCTTCTGGACCGACGCCAGCGACGGGTGAGGGAGCAGGAAGCAGGGAGCAGGGAGCAGGTTTTGACTCCAATTCTTCAGCGCGCCTCCACCGATCCCAGCTGAAACACATAATTCTTGTCATCCTGAACTCGATTCAGGATGACAACGGCAGAAGTATCGTGGAACTCTGACGCGCGTGCCCGTCCACCGTCCACCGTCCACCGTCCACCGTCCACCGTCCACCGTCCACCGTCCACCGTC
>JANPJI010000278.1:0-2570 GCA_031425425.1 Rubricoccaceae bacterium | reverse complement strand
GATAGGGCCGGGTGAACCCGGACCTGATACGGGATGAGTGGAACGCGTCTCTGCCCATCCCCCATCCCGTATGCCCCATCCTGTTACGCCGGGTCCGCGCCGCCCTGGGCGAGGCCGCCGTCGTAGCGCTGGATGTGGCCCTCGATGAACCACAGCCCGCGGTCGGCGACGCTGGTGATCTCGTCGTAGAGGTTCACCGTGGCCGGGTCGCCGATCTCGTCCGCCGTCTCGTCCGCCTCGCGGATGTGGCGGGCGTACTCGGCCCAGCGGTCGGCGAGGACGGTCAGGAACGACGGGTCGGCACTGTCGGGGCCGGGGAACGGGGAGAGGTTGGTGCCCGCCGCGGCCATCCGGACCGTCCCGTGGGCGTACCCGCCGAGGAGCACCACGCGCTCGGCGACGAGGTCGAGCGGCTCTTCGAGCTTTTCGGCGAGCTCGTCGTAGAGCAGGTGCAGCTGGTAGAAGTCCTTGCCCTTGACGTTCCAGTGGGCCTGCTTGGTCTGGGAGTACAGGTCCGACGTGTTGGCGAGCGTCTGGTTGAGGAGCGCCACGAGGCGGTGGCGCTTGTCCTCGGAGAGGTCGATCCGCGTCGCGTAGGGCAGCTGCGTGCCCTCGGGCGAGGTGTCGGCGACGGGCGTCTTGCGGGCGGTCTTGGGCGCCTTCGGAGCGGCGGTCTTGGAAGCGGCGGTCTTGGCCATCGGGAGAGGGGGAGTAGAGGGGAGCGCCTTCAACCGGCGCGCCGGGGCGCTGATCCGGGCGGCTCGCTTTTCGCCGCCTGCGGCGCGATTGTGTTGGACGGAGGCCGTGAGATCCCTACTCTTCCGGACCGTTAGCCTGATGTCGCCATGCGCCTTGCTCCTCTGCTCGCCCTTCTTGCCCTCGCCCCGGCGCTCCATGCGCAGCCGGACCCGACGCCGCCCGAGGCGTACTACCCGCTCGCCGCCGGCAGCCGGTGGGAGTACCGCGAGACCGACGAGACCTCCGGCCCCGGCACCCCGTACCGGCAGCGCCGGATCGTCGTGCGCGACACGCTCGTCGGCGGCGAGACGTGGGCCGTGCTGCGGACCCAGCGGTTCCGCGTGGTGGGCGGAGCCGGTGGGCCGGAGTGGACGTCGCAGGGCGAGGAGCGGAGGCTCGTGCGGTTCGACGCCGCTTCGGCGACGGTCGTGCAGCGGATGCCCGGCGGCGGGCAGGTGCCGCTGGTCGAGTGCCGCCTGGACGGGCCGCTGACGGGGGACGGGTCGGTCGCGTGTGATCCTCAGAACGCCCTCCCGGAATACAGCAAGCGGGCCGACACGGAGTTCGGCATCCCGACGACCGTCCTCTACGTCTCGACCGGGATGGGGGGCATCCGGCTGGCGGCGGGGATCGGGCCGGTCGGGGAGAGTCTTGAAGTTCGCGGGCTGCAGCTTCTCTACGCCAACGTTGGCGGCGTGGAGTACGGGACGCCCATCGCGGGGATGCCCAACGCGCCGGACCCGACGCCGCCGGAGGCCTATTACCCGCTCGCGGTCGGCAACGAGTGGCAGTACGAGGACTGCGTCCAGGAGGGCGGCGTCTGCAACATCTCCCACGAGTACGTCCGCCGGACGGTCGAGCGCGAGACGGTCGTCGCGGGGACGCGCTACTTCGTCGAGGTCGAGCGGCGCTACACGACCGCGAGCGTCCCGCTCGGGCAGTCCGAGCGCCTGCTCCGGTTCGCCGGCGCGACGCTCGTCCGCCGCGACGGTGCCTCAGACGTCCCCGTCTCGTGCCCGCTCGACGCCGACTTCGACGCGACGGTCGATTGCGGGACATACTTCGGTGGCGGGATCGTCGCGGCGCAGCGCCTCCCCACCGTCAAGGAATACCAGATCGCAGGAGATCTGAGCGAGCGGTTCACAGCCGGCATCGGGCTCGTCCACCGGCAGTTCTGGACCAGCCCGTTCACGCTCCGCTTCGCCCGCGTCGGCGGCGCGGTCGTGTTCGGGTCGGCGATCGTCGCAGGCGAGACGGACGCCGCGCCCGCCGCGGTGCTCACGCTGCGCGCCACGCCGAACCCGACCGCCGGGGCGCTCGTGCTCACGCTCACGCTGTCCGAGGCGAAGACGGTCGCCGTGGAGGCGTTCGACGCGCTCGGCCGCCGCGTGTGGCAGCAGAACGCCGTGCTCACCGCCGGCTCGCAAACGGTCGCCGTGGACGCCTCGGCGTGGGCTCCGGGCGTGTACGTCGTCCGGGCCACGGCCGGGCGCGCCTCGGCGACGGCCCGCGTCGTGCGGCGGTAGGCCGCCCCCCTCCGGTCTGCCGCGCGCAGGCCGAGGCAAACCGCGCGTCACGTCGCGCGGCCGACCTGTCCCCCCGGATCCGGGGGGACAGCCTGAGCGCCCCGGAGCGAGCCAGAACGCCCGGGCGACGTGACGCGCTCTTCGAGCGATGGGCACTCGGGCAAGGGGGCCACATAAAGGCGCGGAGGCCCGGCGAACCGCACCTCCGCGCACAGCCAGCAGCAAAGGGACTACGCGGCGTTCTTGATCGCCTCGTAGGCATCCAAGAGCTCCTGGACGGCCGCACCGGACTGGAGCATCGTCGCC
>JANPJI010000277.1:0-1522 GCA_031425425.1 Rubricoccaceae bacterium | reverse complement strand
CCGTCGGGCCACCTGAAGGTACCGGTGCCGTCCACGCAGTCGCCGCGGACGCAGCCTACCGCGGTGCCATCGCCGGGCGTGCCGGGCGTCCACATCTCGCTAAAGCGGGACGTGTAGAGCAGCGTCCCGGTGGAGTCCGCGTACGCGCCCTCGCCGACGGCGGCGCTCTCGGCCCACGTGCCGGTCCACGTCGCGCCGGAGGCGAAGCGAAAGGTGCCCTCGCCGGCCCACCAGTCGTCGGCGAAGGTGCCCGAGTAGGCCGCCCCGTCGGGCATCGTGTATGTGCCTTCGCCGTGGCGCTCGCCTTCGCGCCACGTGCCGGTGTAGACAGATCCGTCGGCGTAGCGCAGCGTGCCTTCGCCGCCGGGCTGCCCGCCGGCAAACTGGCCCTCGTACACCGAGCCGTCAGCCTGGGTGCGCACGCCCGCGCCGGACGCGACGCCGTCCGCGACCTCCCCGTCGTAGACCGTGCCGTTGGACGCGGTGATCCGGCCGCGGCCGTTCGGCTCATCGTCGCGGAACTGCCCGGCATAGACCGACGAGTCGGCCAGCGTCAGCGCCCCGGTGCCGTCGCGCATCCCGGCGCGGAACGTGCCGACGTAGACGCTGCCGTCGGCCTCCTCGCGGCGTCCCGGCCCGGCGAGGCGGCCGTCGGCGTAGGTGCCGGCGTCGGTGAACGTGCCTGCGGCGGTGAGCGCCACGGTCGTACCCAACCCGTGGCGGAGGCCGCGGCGCCAGCCACCGGTGTAGCGCGTCGAGTCGGACCAGACGCCGGTGCCGTTCCCGGTGGAGCAGGTCCCCGAGACGCACGCGAAGCCTTGCTCGGCGGCGCGGCGACCGGGGAACGGACCTCGGACGAGCGTCCGGCCATCGACGTCGCGAAGTGTGCCCTCGGTGCCGTAGCCCCGTCTCCACGTGCCGGTCCACGTCGCCCCGTCGGCGTAGGTGTGGACGCCCGGTCCATCGTTCAGGCCTGCGACGAGCGTCCCGGTGCGGGTGTCTCCGGTCGGGAAGGTAAAAGCGCCCTCGCCCTCGGCTCGCCCCGCGACGAACGTCGCCGTGAGGACCGTGCCGTCGTCGTAGCGGTACGTGCTCGGGCCCTCCTGGCACGATCCGACCATGCACCCCGCCACGACAGCGGATCCCTGGGCGCGCGAAGGCGTCGCGGTGAGGAGGATGAGAACGGCGAGGGAGCAGCGAGTCATCGGCGGGTGCGGGGAGGAACGCGCAAGATGAGTACGGCGAGCGTCCGCGGCCTCCCCGGCGCACGGGAGGCCGGCGTCCGTGCCCTGTCACGCCGGGCACGACGCTGCAGGTGGCCTGCCTGCCCACAGGTGCGTCGTTGGTAGGCGACGGGGCCGATTCAGATCGGGAGCAGACCCTAGACGTGACCGTCGTTCACGGCGCGCTCTGGACGCTTCCGGGCCGGCGGAGGAGCCGGTAGACCAGAAGCAGCGCAAGGGCTGCGATGAGCGTGCAGGTCGTGGCTGTCGCGAAGGCCCATCCGCGCCCCGTGACGGGC
>JANPJI010000276.1:0-4566 GCA_031425425.1 Rubricoccaceae bacterium | reverse complement strand
CGCGGGGCCCCCGCGCCTGGCCCGATCAGCGCGGCGGGCCCCCCGGCGCGCCCGGCCGCCCCCCCGCCCCGCTGCGGGGGGGGCCGCCGCGCCCCGTTTCAGTCCGCCTCGAAGCCCGTCACGGTGATGTAGAGGCCCGAGTAGGAGGTCGGAAACTCCTCCGGCTCGGACAGCCCGATGCGGACGTAGACCGGAAAGCGTGGCGGCGTCTCGGACAGGCGAACCTCACCGGTGTAGCCTTCGGCAAAGGCCTCGCGCGCCGTCTCGAAGAGGTCGTCCAGCGTCCGCGCGTCCTCGGCGGACGTGAACGTCGTCTCGACGACGAGGCCGGCGCGCACGCCGACGCGGTCGCCGCTGGCGCACTCCTCGCAGGACTGCGTGTACGTGTAGCGGTAAAACGCCGGACGGGCCGCCTGCCACGCGGCCTGCGCCGCGAGCAACTCGGCCTCGGAGGTGACCGTGACGCCCGCCGAGGCGTCGACGGGCGCGAGCGCGCTGTCGCAGCCGCCGACGAGGAGCAGGGCGAGGACCAACGTGGCGCGGCGCATCGGGGTCGGGGCGGTGAGAGGGCAAATCTAGTCCGGCGCGCTCCGCCCGCCGCGGAGCGCCCCGCGGTGTGCCCCGTTCGCTATCCGAGGTCCGCGAGGTTCGCTTCGAGCGCCTCGATCTGGGCCGCGGCGTCGGCCGCCTTCTGGCGCTCCACGGCCACGACGGCCTCGGGCGCTCGCGAGACGAACGTCTCGTTGGTCAGCTTGGCCTCGACGGACCGCAGGAAGCCGGCCTTCGCCTCGATCTCCTTGCCCAGCCGGACCCGCTCGGCGCCGAGGTCGATGGTCCCCGCGAGCGGGACGAAGACCGCGTGCCGCCCGACGACGACGGCCGCGCTCGCAGGGGGCTTGTCCGTCGCGACGCCGACCGAGAGCGCGCTCAGGCCCGCGAGGCGCTCGACGGTGCCGCGCACCGACGCGAGGGCCTCGGCCGAGGCGGCATCCGCCGCGCTCACGGTCGCCTCGATCCGCTTCGACGGCGCGACGCTGTACTGCGCACGCACCTGCCGGACGGCCGCGACGACCTCCTGCACGAGCGAGAACGTCGCCGCCTCGGCGGGGAACGTCGGGCCGGGCGCGGGCCACGAGGCCGCGGCGAGGGCGTCGCCGGCGGCGCGCGGGCGCAGCTTCCACCACAGCTCCTCGCTCACGAACGGCATGAACGGATGGACGAGCCGCAGCACGCTCTCGTACAGGCCGACTGAGAACGCGAGCGTCTCGGCGTCCATCTCGGCACCGGGGGCGGGCTTGGCGACCTCGAGGTACCAGTCGCACACGTCGCGCCAGACGAAGTCGTAGACCGTCTGCGCCGCCTCGGAGATGCGGTACTTGCCCAGCGCCTCGTCCACGGCCGCGACCGTCTCGGCGAGGCGCGTCTGGATCCACGCCTCGACGAGCGTGGGCTCGGGCCGCACGGGGCCGACGTGCTGCGTCGGGTGGCCGGCGTCGTCGGTCTCCAGGAAGCGGCCGAAGACGTTGAAGGCGTTCCAGAGCTTGTTGGCAAAGTTGCGCCCGCCCTCGAAGCCAGAGGGGTCGAGCTTGATGTCCTGGCCCTGCGCGCACAGCCCGGCGAGCGTGAAGCGAACGGCGTCGGCCCCGTACTGGTCCGCCATGTCGAGCGGGTCGATGCCGTTGCCGAGGCTCTTGGACATCTTGCGGCCCTGCTTGTCCTTCACCATCCCCGTCACGAACACGTCGCGGAAGGGCGGCTCGCCGGTGAAGTGGAGCCCGGCCATGAGCATCCGGGAGATCCAGATGCCGAGGATGTCGTAGCCCGAGACGAGGACGGTGCCGGGGTAGAACGCCCGCATCGCCGGGGTCCCCGCGTCCGGCCAGCCGAGCGTCGCGAAGGGCCACAGCCACGACGAGAACCACGTGTCGAGCACGTCGTCGTCCTGCACGTAGCCCGCGCCCGGCGAGTCCACGCTCACCACGAACGCGTCCTCGTCGCGCGTGCCGTCGGTGGCCGTCGGGTACCAGATGGGGATGCGGTGGCCCCACCAGAGCTGCCGGCTCACGGGCCAGTCGCGGCCGTCGTCGAGCCAGCGGGCCATCTCGTTCTTCCAGCGGTCCGGGTGGAACGCGACCGTCCCCTCGCGGACCGCCGCGAGCGCCTTCTCGGCCAGCGGGGCCATCCGGACGTACCACTGCGGCGAGAGCAGCGGCTCGATGACGGCCCCGGACCGGCTCGACACGGGCGTCGTGACCGTGTACGGCTCGGTCCTGACGAGGAGGCCGGCGGCGTCGAGGTCGGCCACGATCCGCGTCTTCGCCGCGGCGCGGTCCATGCCGGCGTACGCCCCGGCGAGGTCGTTCAGCGTGCCGTCGGGGTTCAGAATCGAGAGCGTGGGCAGGTTGTGGCGCTTGCCGATCTCGAAGTCGTTCTCGGAGTGGCCTGGCGTGACCTTGAGCGCGCCCGCGCCAAAGTCCATCTTGATGACGTCGTCCGCCACGACCGGCACGAGGCGGTCCGTCGTCGGCACGTGGACGGTCTGGCCGACGAGGTGCCGGAAGCGCTCGTCGTCGGGGTGGACGGCCACGGCGACGTCGGCCGGGATCGTCTCGGGCCGCGTCGTCGCGACGTCGACGTGCTCGCCCGTGGGCTGCCCCGCGGCGTCGACGACCGGGTAGCGGACGGTCCACAGGAATCCCGGCCGCTCGACGTTGTCGACCTCCTCGTTCGAGAGGACGGTCTGGTTATCGGGGTCCCAGTTGACGAGGTAGTCGCCGCGGTAGACGAGGCCCGCCTCGTAGAGCGAGACGAACGTGTGCTGGACGGCGCGGGACAGACCGTCGTCCATCGTGAAGCGCTCGTAGCGCCAGTCGCACGAGTCGCCGAGGCGGCGCTTCTGCTCCAGGATGGCCCCGCCGTACTCGGCCTTCCACGCCCAGACATGCGTCAGAAACGCCTCGCGGCCGATGGCTTTGCGCTCGATGCCCTGCGTCCGGAGGGCGCGCTCGACGACGTTCTGGGTCGCGATTCCGGCGTGGTCCAGGCCGGGGATCCAGAGCGCCTCGAAGCCGCGGGCGCGGTGGTAGCGGATCAGGAGGTCCTGGACGGTGTCCTGGAGCGCGTGGCCCATGTGGAGCCGGCCCGTGACGTTGGGCGGCGGCATGGCGATCACGAACGGCTCGCGCTCGCCGCGGAGCACGCGCTCGGGGTCCGCGTGGAAGACGCCGGCGGCCTCCCAGTAAGCGGACCACTTGGCCTCGACGGCGGTCGGGTCGTAGGCCTGTCCGGAAGGGGCGGCGGCGGGCGTCTCGGGCGTGGTCATCGCGGGCATCGTCGGGTGTGGCGGCAAAGCTACCGAGCGCGCCTGTGACGCCGGGGTGAAGGCGTGACGGCTCGGAGCCTCGGGTCACAGGGGAGCGGCTTGCAGCGCCCCGCCCGATGCTCTACACTCTTGCACCTGACTGCACATGGCCATGCGCCCAGCTCTCCTCGCGGCTCTCCTCGCCCTGACATCCGCGTCGGCTACCGGGCAGCCGCGGACGGGCGCGTGGCGCGCCATCGGTCTCGCCCCCGACGACGTCGGCTTTTTCGGGGCCGTCGCCGCCACAGCGGTCGGGCCGGACGGGACGCTCTACGCCGCCGGCCCGTTCACGGAAGACGGCGGGGCGACGGAGAGCGGGGTCGCGCGCTGGGACGGAGAGGCGTGGACGGGCATCGGTGGGCCGCTGGCCTCTTCGGTCAGCTACCTCGCGGCGGGTCCTGGCGGAGTGCTCTACGCTGCGGGTCGGTTCGACGCGGTCGAGGGCGTGCCCGCACGGCGCATCGCCGGATGGGACGGGACCTCGTGGCACTCGCTCGGCAGCGGGCTCGACGGCTTCGTCTCGTCGGTCGCCGTGGGGGCCGACGGGGCGCTCGTCGCTGTGGGCTCGTTTGCAGCGGCCGGCGGGGTCCCGGCGGCCGGCCTGGCCCGCTGGGCCGACGGGGCGTGGGCCGCGCTCCCTCCAGGCGGCCCCCCCCAGCCCCACTCTGCCGTGTTCGCGACGGACGGCACGCTGTACGTCTCCGGGCGGACGTCGGCCGGGGAGAACCGGGTCGCTCGGCTCAGGAACGGAGTGTGGGACGCCCTCCCGCTCCTCCCAGAGGGGGCATACGGCCCGCTCGTCGCCGGACCCGGCGGGACCGTCTACGCAGTGCAGTGGGTAGGCGACTCTCCAGGTATTGCCGTGTGGGACGGCTCGGCGTGGACGTCGCTCGGGGCTGTGCCCGACGCGGGGGGCCTGTGTGCCTACACCGTCACCGCCGACGGCGCGGTCTACACGTACACCTACCGGTCGCTCAACGCCCTGAATCCGCCCGATTGCAGCCGCCTCTCGCGGTACGCGGCTGCCGCGTGGGCGCTCGTCGACCCGTTCGCCTACGGGATCGGGTCGCTCGTCGCCGGGCCGGCGGGCGTCTACGCCGGGGGCGGGTTCACGGAACTGGGAGAGCGGCGGGCCGTGTCGGCCGCGCTCTTCTCCGGAGACGCATGGACTGCCCTCGGCGACGGGCTCGACCCCGACGGCGACG
>JANPJI010000275.1:0-5265 GCA_031425425.1 Rubricoccaceae bacterium | reverse complement strand
GCCTCGGCGGGGCCGCTCACGAGCCGCGTCTTCGGCGTCTCGGGCGAGCGGACCGGCACGAGCGGCGGCTCGACGTTCGCCGTCGGCGCGACGCAGATCGCCGTCTCCTATCCCGGCGGGCGGACGCGCGTGCAGGTCTCCGTCTCGGTCCGCTCGGTGGACTACACCGGCGGGTGGGCTCCGTGGAGCAGCTTCGCCCGCAAGTCGTATCTCGTCGACGACACGGGCCGGCGCTACGCCGCGGCCGCCGGCGAGTCGGCGTCGCCGTCGGGCGGGCGGGCCGAGCCGGGCATGGTCCGCCGCGGGACCGTCGTGTTCTACGCGCCCGAAGCGGTGACGGGCCAGCGGCGGTTCGTGCTCGTCGCGTCCATCGGCGAGGCGTCGGTCACGTTGCCGCTGTCCGTTCCCTAGCCCGTCCCACGGGCGGGCGCTACCTTTCACGCTCTGCCCCGCGCGGCCTCTCCGCGCCCGCCTCCCGTGCCCGACTTTCACCGTCTCGACCCCGACGCCGACGCGGTCTTCCTGCGGCGCACCGTCGCGGACCCGCTCTCGCGCGTCGCGTTCCTCCCGACCAACGCCGTGGCCCTCTGCGCGACGTGCGGGCTCGTCTCCCTGCGAGAGACGTGGGACGCCTGCGGCGGATGCCCCAACGGCCACGCCTCGGCGGCTCCGTGGAGCGCGGCCGAGGCGGCACGCGCCATCTCGGCGAGAGCCGACACCTCGGGCGACGGTGCCCGAACGGCTCCTCCGCCGCGCGCCGCGACGCCCGCTGCGGCTGCGCTGGCCCCGCCCGTCGACGAGCCGAGCCGGCGGACCGGCCTCTGGATCGCTCTCGGCGTCGGCGCGCTGTTGATTGCGGCTCTCGGCGCGGCCTACGTGATGAACCGCGACGCGCCACCAGCGGACGCCCCGCCGGCCGTCGCGGCCGGACCGAGTGCGCCGCAAGCCGTCGTCGCCGAAGCCGGCGAGACCGAGGGCACGCTCGGCGGCGGCGACTTCCGCACGCCGGACGGCCACTTCCAGGACCTCTACACCTTCGCCGCCGACTCGTCGGGGCGGACGCTCGCGTTCACCGTCGAGTCCGACGCGTTCTACCCGGACATCGTCGTGACCGGCCCCGACGGCCAGCCCGTCGAGGGCGAGACGGTCACGGCCGGCGACGCCTCGTCGAGCCTCCGCGGCGTCGCCGTGCGCAACCTGCGCGGGCCGGGCGTCTACAACGTCCTCGTGTCCGCACGGCGGCCCGGGTCGGAAGGCGCGTACACGCTCCGGATCCGCGCGGACGAGGTCGTGATCGCGCTTCCCACGACAGGCCGCCAGGTGACGGGCGAACTGACTGCGCGGAGTCCGCAGGTCGACGGCCGTTACCGCGACACGTACAGCTTTGCGGGGGCCGTCGGCCGCGAGCACACGATCACCGTGCGCTCGGGTGTGTTCACGCCCACCATCGTCCTGACCGGTCCGGCCGGGGCCGTCCGTGGCGAGAGCGCCCCGACGACCGGCGGGGCCGTCTTCCGGTTCACGCCGGACCGCGCGGGCACCTACCGGGCCGTCGTCAGCACGCGCGAGGCGCGCAGGACGGGAGCCTACACAGTCCTGCTCGCGCTCGGGCCAGCCCCGCCGACCCCGCCGCCCGCCGCTGCCGCCGCCGACGCCCCCTCCGCCGGAGGCCTCCGCGCCGGTGCCGCACCGGTCCGCGACACGCTCGCCGCCGGCGACACGCGCACGTACACCGCCTCAGGGCGCATCGGCGACCGCGTCTCGGTCGAGGTCCGTGCCTCGGGCTTCACCCCGACGCTCACGGTCGTCGGGCCGGACGGCCAGCGGACGCCTGCCGTCGCCGACGGCGACCGCGTGCGGGTCTCGGTCACGCTCCCCTCCGACGGTCGCTTCCGCGTGATCGTCGGGAGCACGGGCGGCGCGGGCGGCTACACGGTCTCGCTCGAACAGCGCGCTGCCGTGACCTCCGCCCCCATCCCCCGCCTCCCCGGTGCCGACGCGCCGCGTCCCGCCGACCCCGGCGTCGAGCCGCCGGGCCCCGCCGAGGGCGAGTACCGCCCGCAGCCTCTCGGCAACAACTAGCACCCTTCCCATGAGCGACGCCGACGCCGACATCATCCGGGTCCCCCGGTCCCGCCTCCGCGAGGTCAAAGACGAAATCGACGCGCTCCAGTCCGAGCGCGACCGGCTCACGCGCGAACTTGCTGCGCTCCAGGAGGAGCATCGCAACCTCCGCGCGCACCTCACGGGCTCGCTCAAGGAGGTCGCCCGGCTGACCGAGGAAAACGAATCGCTCCGCGACGTGTCTTCCTGAGGAAGCCGGACTCTCAGAGCGGGCCGAGGAGCCCCTCGGCATCGGCAGAAAAGGCGGCCGCCCAGGCGTCGAACCCGCTGAGGCCGGCAGGCCGACGCAGGTGCCGGACCGGCACACGTTGGGCCAGAGCGGCGGCGTGCGCGAGGTTCGCGCCGGCCCCCCACAGCCGGAGCTCCTCGCTGCAGTAGCTCCGCGACATGACCTCCAGGACCGCGTGGCGGCGTGCCAGCGGTGCGACGGTCGGCCCCGCCGCCGCTTCGAGCACGTACAGGCCGACGAGCGGCATCGACCCGGAGACGGCATCGAGCGGCCAGACCTGCTTGTCCGATCCTGCAACGACAGGCCTCAACCGGACGTCGTCCAGTGCGCCGGCTCCCACGGCATCAACGGAGGCGGGCCACAGCTTCAATCCCCGCCCGCCCGGCTGTACGGTGGGCACCGCCGCGGACAGGTCGACGGCGAGGATGTCATCGGTCAGCATCCGATACCCACGCCGCGCTAGGACCGCGGCCGACGTCGATTTTCCCGTTCCCGAGTGCGCGGCCACGGCGACGGCCCCAGCCGGCCCCACGACGGCGCTCGCGTGGAGCACGAACCGGCCACGCTGGAGCAGGATGGCCCCCAGAAGTCGACTGAGGACGATCAGGCCGAGGAGATCGTCCCCCAACCCGTCGTCGGGGTCCATCTCGATGGTCCGGCCTGCATGGACGCGGAACGCGCCCGAGCCGGGCCAGAAGTAAAGGGCCTCCTCGGCGTCGGCGTGCCAGCAGCCATCGCCCGGAGGCGACTGGTCGCGGGCCGGCCGTCGGACCGGGGCCCGGACGACCGTCACGTCGGCCTTCGCCGTCGCAGCGTCTGGGAGGTCGAGCGGGAACTCGGACTCGATCGCGAGCCCGTACGCGGCGTAAAGAGAGGCCACAGAGCGTCGTCGGTCCGACGGAGGTGCGTTACTACAGATGATCGGGCAGGACGGGTGTGTCCTGCCCGATCATCAAAGAGAGCCGCGCTCGACCCGGCCGAGCGGGCCACCGAGCGGGTCCGGCCCGTTACGGTCAGCGGGGGTTACCCGGGCACTGACGGGGGTCGTTGCCGCCGCCGCGCTGGGTCTGGGTCTGGTTGCCGTCGCAGCTGGAGCCTCCCGTGCCCATCGTGATCCGCTCGACGTCTCCGAGGAGTTCGAGCGCAGGAGCGACGTACGGACGCAGGTCCGTCGCGGGAGTGGTGTAGGGGTTCATAGAACCTTGTTGCTGTGGAGAACGAGAAAGAGGCGACCGCACAAGTGGTGGGTCTGGTACAAGTGCCCTGGAGTCCTCAACTTAAGGTCCCGTCTCCAGATTCGGACGATCAACAGCGTGGCTTGTTCACTATGCGCCACATTACCCTATCCCTATGCGCCGAACCCACAGCCAAAGCGTCACCGCTCGAAGGACCCGCTGCGCGTCGCCGGACCCCACATGGTCGAGGGTGTCTGCCGGCCTCGAATCGAGCGTCCTGACGGCCGTGCGGAGGCCGTCGAGGTTGGACCACTCTGCGAGCAGGCCCGGCGCGTCGAGCATTGCCGCAATCACCTTCCGTCCGTCGCGGAGCAGTGTCCGGTTGAGGAGCGGGTCGAACGTCGCTTTGGAGCGGCGTCGGCGGACGCTCTCCGGAAGCCGGCCGGCCATCGCCTCGCGGATCAGGACACGGTCTATGCCGTCGCGGTAGAACACGTCGCGGGGGAGCGACAGGCACAGCTCGGCGAGGGCAAGGTCCCAGAAGGGAGAGACGAACGTGATGCCGAGAGCGGCCGAGATCGGGACGATCTGGTCCAGCCCGTCGTGTGTGCTGGGGTGGTAGAGCCTCTCCGCGTGGCGGCTCTCGGCCGTCGTCAGCGGGGGTGCGAGGGCGCGGGCGCGCTCCGCGAAGCTGAGCCGGCGGGCCAGCGCGGGCGCAAGCGCGCCGGGCACGGGCGGGCGGCGCAGGCGGCGCAGCGCGGCGGGGAGGACGGTGCGTGCGGCGTCCCGGGCCGCGAGCGTCCACAGCGCCTCGCGGACCCCGCCGTGGTGGGCGCGGGCCTCGCGGGCGAGACGGCCCCAGCGGCCGGTCCGTAGGAGGTCGCCGAAGTAGCCCTCGGGGCCAGTCGCGAGCAGGTGGTCGCCTCCGTGGCCGGCGATGTACAGGCCGATGCCGGCGTCGCGGGCGGCGAGCAGGACCGTCTTCTCCATCGCCCACGTCGGCGCATAGAGCGGCTCGTCGATGCCGAAGGCGTCGGCGTCGTGCTCGGCAATCGGGGAGCATGCGAGCGGGTGAACGACGTGTGGTGCGAGCCCGCCGCCGGCCTCGACGGCGAGCGAGAACGGACGCTCGTCGGCCAGCGAGAGGCCGGGGTAGACGGCCGTGAACGTCGGCAGCGGCTTGCCGGCTGGGCCTCGCAGGTGGCGGACGGTCGTCACGACGGACGACGAGTCCAGCCCGCCGCTGAGGGCCGCCCCGACGGCATCGGGCGTGTTCAGCCGCCGCGCGAGCGACCGGTCGAACGCCTCGCGGAAGGCCTCCGCGGCCTCGCCGAGCGACCGCGCGGCGACGCGCCGGGGCACGGAGGGGCGCCAGTACGGCCACGTCCGGACCGAGCCGCCCGCCCACCGCAGGGCATTGCCGGGAGGCAGCCGGTGGATGTCTTCGAAGAACGTCCGCCCGCCGTCGAACACCCGTCCGGTGAGCAGCTCGGCGACGCGCCACTCGTCCGGTCGGCGCGGCAGCGCGGGGTCCTGGAGGAGGGCGCGAGGCTGCGAGCCGACCCAGGCGCTCGCGCCGCGGGCGGCGTAGACGAGTGGGCGCAGGCCGAAGCGGTCCCGAGCCGCGAACAGCGACCGGTCGCGCGCGTCCCAGACGGCGAAGGCGAAGTCGCCGTCGATGCGCTCCACGCAGGCCGTGCCCCAGGCGAGGTAGGCGTGGAGCACGAGCGCCGCCGC
>JANPJI010000274.1:0-3716 GCA_031425425.1 Rubricoccaceae bacterium | reverse complement strand
GCGCCGCGCGGCGTCCCAGATGCGGTCCACGACGGGCCGGGCGTAGCGGATCGAGTAGCCCTCCTTCGGGATCAGCAGGGCCGGGTCGCCGACCATGTCCAGCAGAAGGCCCCACGCGGGGCGGTAGGTCGGGTTGGTGCGCACGAACTCGCGGCTGCCGATGGCGAACGGGACAGCCGTCGTGTCCACGATGCCGCGCTCTTCGAGCTCGTGGTCGGGCTCCTCGCCGAGGTCTTCGAGGTCGAACAGGATGAGGTCGATGCCTGTCCCGTCAGGGAGTGGATGGTCGTGGAGCAGGCGCGCCACTTCGAGGAGCACGGCCACACCCGATGCGCCGTCGTTGGCCCCGTCGACGGGCTGAGAGCGCTTCGCGGGGTCTGCGTCTTGGTCGGCGGTGGGCCGGCTGTCCCAGTGGGCCGAGAACATCACGCGCCGCGGCGCATCGGGCGCGAACGAGGCGACGATGTTGGTCCCGCGGAAGACCCGAGTCGAGTCGCCGGGGTCTGCGAAGGCGACGGGCATCTCGACGACGCGCGGGGCGAGGCTGTCGAGGCGCGCGACGAGCCAGCGCCGCGTCGCGTCGTGGGCGGGCGTGCCGGGCACGCGCGGCCCGAAGGCGACCTGCCGGACGACGTCGGCGTAGGCGCGGTCGACGTCGAAGGCCGGGGTCGTCGGCCGGAGGGTCCACCACACGAGGCCGGCGAGGAGAGCGAGAAGGAAGGCGGCGGCGATCCAGAGCGGCGTTCGCGAGAGCGGAGAAGCGTTGCGGGAGGCGGGTCGGGTCCGGCGACGGTTGATGCGGGCCATTCGAGAAGTGTGCGGGGCAGGAGTCGGTGGCGGTTCGCCCGCTGCGGGGTCACCTGCTGCCGGTCACGAGGCGAGCTCGAAGAACTGGAGGTCGGCGAGGGCCTCGTCGAGACAGCCCGTCGGGGCGTCGCCGGGGAGCGCGCCGGCGAAGCGGTGCGCTTCGGCGAAGGCGGAGGCGTAGCGCGCGCGGCGGACGTCCGGCGGCACGTCGGCCTGGACGGGCGTCGGCGCGGAGAGGGCGGCGGCGAGCGAGAACTCTGCGCCTGTCTGTCGCTCGCCGTGGGGCATCGAGGCGCGGTGCGTCCAGGCTCCGGTCTCGACCGAGAAGTCGTAGAGCGGGAGAAAGCGCTCGCCGTGCTCGGCCACGAACGCGACGGCCTCGGTGAGGTAGTCGGCGTCGGCGTCGTCCATCGTCACGTGGAAGCCGACCCGGCACCAGCCCGGCTTGACGCCGTGCGCGCCGCCGCGGACGGCCTCGCGGGTCCGCTCGGCGGCAGCTCCGGTGATGCCGAGCAGGCGGTGGCCGTACGGCCCGGCGCACGAGCAGCCCGCCCGGCTCTGGACGCCGAAGAGGTCGTTCAGGAGCACCGTCACGAACCGCGGGTGGAGCGTGCGCCCCGAGGCGCAGGTGAGGTTGAACGAGACGATCCCGACGCGCCGCGCCGGGTCGGCCGGGCCGAGGACGTCCACGCGGCCGGTCGCGGCCCAGCGCGCGAAGGCCCGCTCCAGCAGGTCGTGCTCTCGGGCGACGACCGTCTCGGTGCCGAGGGCGTCCTTGACCTGGAGCGCGAGCGCCGCCCGGAGGATCTGGAACAGGCCCGGCGTGCCGGCCGTCTCCCGCGCCTCGATATCGGCCGTGAAGTCGTGCCCGAGAGGGCCGACGTAGTCGACCGTCCCGCCGCCGCCGACGGACGGCGCGAGGTCGGAGCGGTACAGGCGCTCGTGGAACACCAGCAGGCCGGCCGAGCCCGGGCCGCCGAGGAACTTGTGGGGTGAGAGGAAGATGGCGTCGAGCGCCGCCGCCGCCTCGCCGCCTGCGCTCATGTCGACGGGCAGATATGGCCCGCCCGCGGCGTAGTCCACGAAAGCCAGAGCGCCCCTCGCGTGGAGCAGCCGCGCCACATCGTGGACGGGCGCGGTGACCCCGGTCACGTTCGAAGCGGCCGAGAACGACCCGATGAGGGGCCGCCCAGCAAAGGCCGGGTCGCCGAGAAGCCGGTCGAGGTGGCCGAGGTCGAGCCCGCCGTCAGCGGCGAGGTCCACCTCGACGACGTCGCACAGGCCCTCGCGCCACGTGACCTCGTTCGTGTGGTGCTCGTAGGGGCCGACGAACACGACGGGCCGGCGTGCGGCGATCTCGCGCGCGAGCGCGTCCGCCGAGGCGTCGCCGAGGGCGGCGCGGGCCCACGCGGCGAGCGTGTGGAGCGTCGCCGGGGGCACGGCGACGCCGAGGAACTCCTGGAGCTTGTGGATGGCGGCCGTCGAGCCGGCCCCGCAGGCGACGACCTTCCCGCCCGGCCCCGCGCCCACGGACGCCTTGATGGACGCCTCGGCCGCGTGGAGCAGGCGCGTCGCCGTGCGCCCGGTGTGGCTGTCCTCGGTGTGCGCGTTGGCGTAGGTCGCGGCGACGCCTCGGAGGTAGTCCTCGACGAAGGCGAGCTGCCGGCCGGAGGCCGTGTAGTCGGCGTAGACAAGCGTGCGCTCGCCGAAGGGCGTCGGCACGAGCGCGTCGATGCCGACGGTCTGCGCGCGCAGGAAGGCGGGCGTCAGCGCAGGGAGCGGAGCGTGGGTCATGGGGCGGCGGGCAGACGGATCGAACATACGGGAGGACGGCGTTCGGCGGGTGTCAGGCGCTCCGCGGATCCGATCCGGCCGACTCCCGTCTTCCCGGTGAACCTCACCCTCCCCGTTGATGAAAGCCACCTGGAACGGAGCCGTCCTTGCCGAAAGCGACGCGACCGTGGTCGTCGAAGGCAACCACTACTTCCCGGTCGACTCGCTGCGCCACGAGCACTTCGCGGCGTCGGTTCACACCACGACGTGTCCGTGGAAGGGCCTCGCGAGCTACTCCGACGTCGTCGTGGACGGCCGGAAGAACGCCAACGCAGCGTGGTTTTATCCGGAGCCGAAAAGCGCCGCGCAGGAGATCGCGGGGCACGTCGCGTTTTGGAAGGGCGTCGACGTGACGGCCTGACCCGTCCCGGTCGAACCGCTTTCAGGCGGCGGCGTCAGGTGGGGCGTCGAGCGCCCAGAAGCCGCCGCCCTCGGTGGGGATCGCGCGCCCGCGGACGGGCTGGTCCGGCCCGACGATGCCCGGCCGGGCCGTCTCAGGGAGCACCTGCACGTCGTAGATCTCCTCGGCGGACGACGTGAAGAGGACCGACCCGGCGATCTGCCCCGACGGCGCGTGGACGACCACGACGCCCGCGTGCCGCGCGTGGCCCGACACGGGCAGGCCGGCGAACGTGGACCGCCCGCGGATCTTCGAGAGCCCGACGAACAGGTAGTCGCCCCGGCGGGCGAGCCCGCGCGCGAAGCCGCCGACGGCGCACACGTCGGTCACGGTCCCGCTCGCCGGGTCGACGGTGGAGAGCATCCCGGTCGCGGACTGGAGCACGAACAGCGTGCCGTCCACGAGGCGAGGCGAGTGCGGCATCGCGAGGCCGTGGGCCACCGTCGCGCCCGAGGCGACGTCGAGCACGACGCCGCCGACCAGGCGGTCGTCGCTCCAGCCGCGCGGCGTGTCCGTCGCTCCGAGCGCGCTCAGGCTCCATAGCGCGCGCAGCTTGTTCGCGCTGTCCGGCGGCGTGTCGAAGAGCGCGCGAAGTTCCGCTTTCGCCACGCTGAGATCCTGCCCGGCGGCGGTCCGCGCGGTCAGCTCGAGACGCGCCTGGCGCGCGAACCACTCG
>JANPJI010000273.1:0-16128 GCA_031425425.1 Rubricoccaceae bacterium | reverse complement strand
CGGCCCGACGTGGTCCTCATCGTCGGCCTCTCGCCCGTCATCGCCATCGAGCAGAAGACGGTCTGCCGCAACCCGCGCAGCACCGTCTGGACCGTCACGGTGATCTACGACTTCCTGCGGCTCCTCTACGCCCGCGCCTCGGACGCGTACTCGTACACGTCCGGCCGGCCGATGCGGCGCCAGTCCGACGACGAGATCATCGACGCCATCGCCGCCTTCCCCGAGGGCACGCGCGTGGTCGTGCTCGCGCCGGTCGTGCGCGGGCGCAAGGGCCACTACCGGGACCTCTTCGAGCAGATCGCGCGCCAGGGTTTCGAGCGCGTCCGCGTGGACGGCGACATGCGGGAGATCACGGCCGGGATGCAGGTGGACCGCTACAAGGTCCACGACGTCGAGGTGGTCGTGGACCGCCTCGCCGTCCGCGACGGCATCCGCGCGCGCGTGGCCGACGCCGTCGAGCTCGCCCTCGGCATGGCCGGCGGGACCCTCATCGCGTCCGTGACGGCGGTCGGGAGCGGCGAGACGGACTCCGCAGCCCCGGCCGTCGCCCTGGGGGACCGGCTCTTCAGCCGCCACCTGACGGCCCCGGAGGACGGCGTGAGCTACGAGGACCCGAGCCCGAACACGTTCTCGTTCAACAGCCCCTACGGCGCGTGCCCCGCCTGCAACGGCCTCGGCGTGCGCAAGGAGATCGACCCCGACCTGGTCGTCCCGAACCCGGCCAAGAGCATCGCCGAGGGCGCGCTCGCGCCCGTCGGCGCGCCGCGCGACGTGTGGGTCTACGCCCAGCTCCGGGCCGTCGCGAAGGCGTACGAGATCGACTTCGCCACCCCGTTCCACGACCTCACCGAGGCGCAGCAGGCCGTCGTCCTCGACGGGGCCGGCGACGAGCTGTTCGACATCGCCTACACGTACAAAGGGCGGACCGTCAACTACCAGCACCGCTTCGGCGGCGTCGTGGGCCACATCGAGCACACGGCGAGCACGACGACGAGCGCCACGCAGCGCGCGTGGGCGGACGCGTTCACGCGGCTGCGGCCGTGCAAGGCGTGCCGCGGCGGCCGGCTCAAGCCCGAGTCCCTCAGCTACCGCGTCGGCAACACGCACACGTCCGAGGGCGACAAGTCCATCGCGGACCTCGTCCGGATGGACCTCGCCGCGCTCGCGGCGTGGTTCGACGCGCTCGCGCTGACGGGCCGCCAGGCGATCATCGGCGAGCCGATCGTGAAGGAGATCCGCGAGCGGCTCGGCTTCCTCGTCAACGTCGGGCTGGAGTACCTCACGCTGGACCGCCAGGCGCGGACGCTCTCCGGCGGCGAGTCCCAGCGGATCCGCCTCGCGACGCAGATCGGGACCCAGCTCACGGGCGTCCTCTACGTCCTCGACGAGCCCTCGATCGGGCTCCACCCCCGCGACAACGCCAAGCTCATCGGCAGCCTCACGGCGCTGCGCGACCTCGGCAACTCGGTCCTCGTCGTTGAGCACGACCGCGAGATGATCGAGGCGGCGGACTTCGTGGTTGACATCGGGCCGGGCGCGGGCGAGTACGGCGGCGAGATCCTCGCTGCCGGCCCGCCCGAGACGCTCACGGCCGGCCAGGGAGACGGGGCGACGGTGAGCCTCACCACGGCCTACCTCACCGGCGCGCGGCAGGTCCCGACGCCTGCCCCCGGCGAGCGCCGCGGCGGCAACGGCGACGTCATCCGCATCACCGGCGCGCGCGGGCACAACCTCCAGGACGTCACCGTCGAGATCCCGCTCGGGACGATGACGGTCGTGACGGGCGTCTCGGGCTCCGGCAAGTCCAGCCTCATCAACCAGACGCTCGCCCCTGTCCTTGCGGCGCACCACCACAACGCGACGGGCGTCCCGCTGCCCTACGCGACCGTCGAGGGGCTGGACAACATCGACAAGGTCATCACCATCGACCAGTCGCCGATCGGCCGCACGCCGCGCTCCAACGCCGCGACCTACACGGGCCTCTTCGGGCTCGTCCGCGACCTGTTCGCGCGCCTGCCGGAGTCCATCATCCGCGGCTACAAGCCGGGGCGCTTCTCGTTCAATGTCAAGGGCGGGCGCTGCGAGACGTGCAAGGGGGCCGGCATCATGAAGCTGGAGATGACGTTCCTGCCGGACGTCTACGTCGTCTGCGAGACGTGCAAGGGGCGGCGCTACAACGCCGAGACGCTCGGCGTGCGCTACAAGGGCTGCTCCATCGCCGAGGTCCTCGACATGCCCATCTCGGAGGCGGTGCCGTTCTTCGAGGCCGTCCCGCGCATCAACCGCGTCCTGCGGACGCTGGACGCCGTCGGCCTGGGCTACCTGCGTCTCGGGCAGCAGGCGACGACGCTCTCGGGCGGGGAGGCGCAGCGGGTCAAGCTCGCCCGCGAGCTCTCGCGGCCCGGCACCGGCATGACGCTCTACGTCCTCGACGAGCCCACGACGGGCCTCCACTTCGAGGACGTGCGGCACCTGCTGGTCGTCCTCCAGGCGCTCGTGGACAAGGGCAACACGGTCCTCGTGATCGAGCACAACATGGACGTTGCCAAGCAGGCGGACTGGATCGTGGACATGGGGCCGGCCGGCGGGGCCGGCGGCGGGCGCGTCCTCTACGCCGGCCCGCCCGAGGGCATCACGGACTCGCCGACGGCCCCGTTCCTGCTGGAGGAACTGGAGCGCGCGCGGCTCTCCGGCGACACCAGCCTGAAGGTCCGCGAGATCGACCTCGACGCGCTCCTCGGGCCGGACACGGGCGGCGACATCGAGTCCGACGAGGTCGAGGAGGACGAGCCCGAGGACGCCGAGGCGTAGGCCGGGCGCGGCGGAGGAGCGGACTCGGAACGCTCCTCCGCGTGTTCAGGGACTGGACGTCGAGGACCGGACGCGGCCTGGCTGTCTGGAGAGGCCCTCTGCCTGAGCGCCTCGGCTGAGCCGTGGCCGAGCCGCGGAGGAGGCATGCACATGTCGGGTCCGCCAGGCGCTCCTGTTCGGCCGTGTGGACACCAACGCCGAGCCGACCTCGCAGTCGAGCCTCGTGAAGCGGTGCGGCAGCCGGCATGTCTGCTGTGTGGCACTCGTGTGACCGGAGCCGCCGCTCGAGCGGCTACTCCATCGGCGCAGCACCCGGCGCACCCCACCATTCCCCTTGCTGCCATGACCCGATCCCTCCTCCTCGTCTCGCTCGTCGCCCTCGGCGGCTGCGCCGAGCTGGGCACCGTCCAGGACGTCTACCGCGGGCGGTATCCCGGCCGCGACGCCTATCCGGACAACCGCTCGGGCCGGACCGACGACTACAGCCGGACGACGGAGTATCGCCGCATCACGGCGGACGCCGCCGACTACGCTCGCCGCGTCGGCGACGCGCTACGACTCCAGAACCAGCAGGAGGACCGCATCCGCGACCTCCTCACAGACCGCACCGCCCGGCTGCTCCAGCGGACGCGCACCCGCGACCACCGCGACGCCTACCCGTTCCCGCGCCGGTTCCGCGACGAGAGCCGTGCCACGCGCGCCTTCTGGGCCACCGCCGACCGCGACATCGAGCGCATCCTCGGCCGCCGCGACTCCGACCGCTACCGCCAGTTCGTCCGCGCCGGCGGCCGGTACGACGACCGTCAGTACGACGACCGCCGCTCGGACGACCGCCGCAACCGCGACGACCGCTACCGCGACGGCGGGACCTGGGGCCGCGACGACGGCGAGCGCGGCGGCGTCCGCGGGCGTGACGACCGCCGCGATGACGACCGCCGCCGTCGAGACGACCGGCGGGACGACCGGCGGGACGACGACGACGACGACGACGAGGACGAGGACGACGACTGACGTGGCCTCGCCTGCCCTGCCCGCCGGGGCGGGCGCGCCTCGTTATGGACTGCCCGGTGCGCCGAGGCGCTCGCCGGCCTCGACGGCCAGCGCCAGCGTGTTCTCGGCCGGCGGCAGCGGGCACGAGTACGCCGGCGAGTAGACGCAGTATGGGTGGTACGCCCGGTTGAAGTCCAGCGCGTAGCGCCCGAGCGGGGCCACGGCGAGATCGAGGTAGCGCCCGCCGCCGTACGTCGCCGCGCCCGACGTCGCGTCGCGGAACGGCACGAACAGGTCGCCCGCCGCCCCCGGCTCGACGGGCGTGTACGCCGCGAGCCGCCGCTCGACGCCGCCGGCCACGAACACGAGCTGCCCCGCGCGCACCATCGGCCGCAGCTCGCCCGTCGACGTCGGGAAGCGGACGGTGTCCGTGGAGACGGCCGGGACGAGGGCGGCTGGCACCGCGAGCGCGCTGTCGTACGGGAAGTAGGGGAGGCCCGAGAACGCCGTGCGTGCGGGCTCGGCGAGCGGCCCGGCGGGCGACGCGAAGAGGCTGTCGCGCGCGGTTGTCCACGCGGCCCACGAGGCGCGGAGCGCCGCACGGTCCATGTCCGCCCCGGGCGCGCCTGCGGGCTCCGACGGCAGGCAGCCCGGACCGGCCGTGAGGCAGACAAAAGCGAAGAAAAATAGGACTCTGCTGGGCACTCGCGCGCATTCGGGTGTACCCCGGTAAGCTACGGTCCTATACTTCCCGCCCGCTCTTCTGCCCCCCATGCTGCTCCGCTCCGCCCTTCTCGTCGCCCTCGGTCTCTCGGTCGCCTGGCCCGCTGCGGCGCAGCCGACGTCCGCGCTCGAAACCGCCTTCCCGAGCCTCTCCTTTGCCACCCCCATCGAGCTCACGCACGCCAACGACGGCAGCGGGCTCGTCTACGTCGCCGAGAAGGTCGGCCGGATCCGCTCGTTCGCCAACGCCCGCACCACAGCGACGTCGACGACGGTCCTCGACATCACCACGCTCGTGCTGAACAGCGGCGAGCAGGGCTTCCTCGGGATGGCGTTCCACCCGAACTACGCGGCCAACGGCTACGTGTACGTCCACTACTCGGGGCGGACCAACGGGCGGACCGTCCTGGCCCGCTACACGCGCTCCGCAGCGAACCCGGCCGTGCTGGACCCGGCGACGGCCCAGATCCTGCTCGAGGTCGCGCAGCCGTTCTCGAACCACAACGGCGGCAAGCTGGCCTTCGGCCCCGACGGCTACCTCTACCTCTCGCTCGGCGACGGCGGCTCGGGCGGCGACCCCGGCAACCGCTCGCAGAACCGGGCGGTCCTGCTCGGCAAGCTGCTGCGCCTCGACGTCGACAACCCGGCCGCGCCGCTCAACTACGGCATCCCGCCGACGAACCCTTTCGCCGGCAACACGGCGGGCTACCGCGAGGAGATCTACGCGTACGGCCTCCGCAACATGTTCAAGTTCTCATTCGACCGCGCGACGGGCATCCTCTGGGGAGCCGACGTCGGGCAGAACTCGTGGGAGGAGATCGACCACATCACGAATGGCGGCAACTTCGGCTGGCGCATCCGCGAGGGCGCGCACTGCTTCAACCCGTCGACGGGCTGCACGACGCTCGGGCTCATCGACCCGGTGTACGAGTACAGCCACAGCGAGGGCTGCTCGGTGACGGGCGGGCCGGTCTACCGCGGCACGCGCAACCCGGACCTCGCCGGGGCCTACCTCTTCGCCGACTACTGCACGGCCGACGTCTGGGCGCTGACCTTCAACGGGACGACGCCCACGCGGCGGACCGTCGTGAGCGCCGGCTCCGGCGTGATCGCCTTCGGCGAGGACGCGCAGGGCGAGGTCTACGTGCTCCGCGAGGCGTCCGGCGCGTCCAGCATCCAGCGCTTCGTCGCGACGGTCGTGGCCGGCGAGCCGGGCGTCCCCGCCGCCGTGCCCGCGCTCCGCGTCGCCGGGGCAAACCCGTTCTCGGACCGCGCGCTCGTCGAGGTGACGGCACCGGCCGCCGGCCCGGCCCGGGTGACGCTCACGGACGTGCTCGGCCGCGAGGTCGCGGTCCTGCTCGACGACGCCCTCGCGGCCGGCGAGCGCCGGTCGGTCACCGTCGACGGGGCCGGCCTTGCGCCGGGCGTCTACCTTGTCCGAATGACCGCCGCCGACGGCTCCCGCACCGCCCTGCGCCTCGTCCGCGCCCGCTGACCCGCCACCGCCGCCATGACCCGCATCCTGACCGCCGGAGCCGCGCTCCGCCTCCCGCTCCTCGCCACGGCGGCCGTCGCCGGGCTCGCCTTCGCGGCGGTCCTCGGCACGCCCCACGCCGCGGCGACGTACCCCTCGGGCGCGCCGGCCGGCTTCGCGGGCGACCTCGAGGACCCCGGCTTCGGCGTGCGGACCTGCGCCGTCTCGGGCTGCCACAGCTCGTTCGAACTCAACACCGGCACCGGCGGCGTCTCGGTGACGGTCCCGACCGGGATCCAGCCCGGCCAGACCGTCCCCGTCACGATCACGGTCAACAACACGACGACGCCGGCCGCGGGGTCCGTCACGCGCCAGGGCTTCCAGGCCGTCGTCAAGGACGCCAGCGGCGAGTACGCCGGCACGACGACGATCACCGACGCCACGGTGACGCGGCTTGCGGGCGACGGGGCCGCGCCGTACGTCACGCACCGGACCGCCGGCCTGTCGCGAACGTCGTGGACGTTCAACTGGACCGCCCCGAGCACGGCGGGGCCGGTCACGATCTACGCGGCCGGCAACGCGGCCAACGGCGGCGACCTGCCCGACGAGCCCGGCAACAACGCCGCCGGCGATCACATCTACACGGTCGCGCAGGTTGTCCAGGTCGGCGGCACCGCCACCGACGGCGGCCCCGGTGCCACCGAGGCCCTCGCGCTGACCGCGCCGCGGCCCAACCCGGTCCGCGCCGGCACGGCCGTGCTCCGGCTCACGCTCGCCGCCGCGGCCGACGTCCGCGTGCGGATCGTCGACGGGCGCGGCCGGACGGTCCGCCGCGTCGCGGACGAGCGCCGCGGTGCGGGCGAGAGCGCCGTCATGGTGCGCACGGCCGGCCTCGCGCCGGGGCTCTACTTCGTCGTCGTCGAGACGCCGGCGGGCCGGGCCGTCCAGCCGGTCTCGGTCGTCCGGTAGCGCGGCGGCGGGGTTATGTGAAGGCGTGTGCGAGCCGATACGTTCCGCCCGGCCTCCCACTCCCTCCGTGCCAGACCAGCCCTTCGTCGCGTCGCCCGCGGCTTCTCCCGGACTCCGCACGGTTGCGCACGGCCTCGGTGCCGCCTCGGCACAGCTGTACGTCGTCGGCGAGGCGGGCGGGCTCCGGCTCGCCGCGTCGGAAGGAGCACCGGCCCCGGACCTCAGCGCGCTCGCGGAGACCTTCGGCACCCGCCTGACGATCCTCGACGTGTCTGCAATCGTCGCCGACGTCCGGTTCGCGGTCGGGCAGCGCGAGGGGCCGGCCGTCCTTCTCGTCCTCGGCGTCGCGCTGGAGCAGCTCGACGCGGAGTGGGACGCCGCGTTCGCCGACGCGCTCGCTCTCGTCCGGGCACTCGTGGTGTCGCCGAGCGACGCCTCAGCAGGCGACGCCAGCCGGCACGCGCGTCTGCTGCACGAGGTCGCCACACACCCCGGCACGTTCGACGAGCGCCTCGTGCTCGGGCTCGTCGGGCTCGCCGAGGCGCTCGCGCTCGACGCCGCCACCTTCGCCCGCGTCGAGGCGGGCGTGTGGACGCCCGAGGCGACGTCCGACCCGCTCGGGCTTCTCCCGTCCGTCCCTGTACCGGTCGCGTCGCTGCCCTGCGCGATGACGGTCTACGCCGACGGACCTGTCGCGATGGAGGCCACGGGCGACGCCCTCGGGGCCTACCTCGGCGCACCCGTGTTCTCCGGCGGCCGGACCGTCGGGACCCTCGTTGCCGTCGGCCGCGCAGCCCGGGCGCTCCCGTTCACGGCCGACGACCGCGCCCTCGCCGAGTCGCTCGCGCGCTGGATCGGGGCGGCGCTCGGCGGGCTGGAGGCGGCCCGCCGACTCGCCGATCGCGAGGCCGCCCTGGCCGCGTTCGTCGACTGCGCCCCCCTCGCGATGGGCCTGACGGTCCTCGACGAGCCGGGTGACGTCCGCTTCGTCAGTGTCAACGCCGCGGCGGCCCGCCTGCTCGGGTGCGTGCCGCTGGCGCTCGCCGGTCGGCTCGCCTCCGAGGCCGGCCTCAATCCGCGGGCACTGCACGCGTGGGCGGATGCCGGCCGGAACGTACTCGCCGGGCCGGCCGGCGAGGCGCACGCGCCCATCGAGATCGACCTCGACACGGCGGACGGCCAGCGCACGCTCTCCGTGACCCTCGGGCGCCTCGACGTCCATGACGTGGACGGCGCGCCCGCGGCGTGCGTGTCGTTCGTCGCCGAGGACGTCACCGAGCGCGAGCAGCGGATCCGCCTCGCGGCCGAGAACCGCCGCCTCGCCGAGGGCGTCGCCGACGCCCAGGCGGCCCTCTTCGAGCGGCTCCACCACGACCTCCGGACGCCGCTGACGACCATCCTCGGCTACGCCGACCTCCTCAGCACGGACTCGCCGGCCGACGAGATCGACGCGGTGCGCGACGTCGTCCTCCGCTCGGGCGGCCACCTCCTCGCCCTGCTCGACGAGGCCGTCGCACTCGCCGCTGCGTCGCGCGTCCCCCTCTCGCTCGTGCCCGTGTTTCCCGCGCCGCTCGTCCGGTCTGCCGTCGAGGCGTGCCAGCGGGACGTCGTGGGCGTCGTGGTGGGGTTTGAAGCGGTCGTCGCAGACGGGCCGCTGCTGATGGACCCCGCCCTCGTTGACCGCGTCGTGCGAGCGCTCCTCGGGGCGGCCGTGAGCGTCCCCGGAGCCCGCCACGTGGACGTGCGGCTCGCCGAGGACGGCAACCGTCTCGTGCTCGACGTGGGCGTCCGAGAGACCGAGGCGCGGTGGCCCGAGGCGGTGCCCTCGCCGCTGGCTCTCGCCGAGTGCCTCGTCGAGCGTCTCGGCGGGCACGTCGACGAGCGGACCCACGACGCCCCGCGCTGGACGGTCCGCCTCCCGCGCCACGGGGCCGTCGTGGTAGAGATGCTGCCGCAGGGAGCCGCCGAGGCGCTCGTGCCGGCCGGCGGTGAAGCCGCCGTGCGGGCTGCCGAGGGCGTCGCGGCGTAGGTTCGCGGCTCCGCCGCCTCCGCCGCCCGTGCCCGACGCCCCCGACCCCGGCTTCGTCCCGGACTATGCCAAGCCCGACTTCCCCGGCGTCTACGCCGGCTTCGACAACACCGTCGCCGTGTACCACGTCGTCGGCCCGGACGACGGGTTCGAGACGGCCGCGCGCGCGCTCATGGCGCGCCTCCGCGACGCGCAGGACCGCTTCCCGGACTGGCCGCGCACGCTCTACCTGGACCTCGTCGGGCACGACGGCGACGCGGCGGGCTTCACGCCCGAGATGTACGAGCTCCAGCAGGACTTCCTGTTCTCGTCCGTCGCCCCGTTCGTGGCCGCCCTCGAGACGCCCGTCACCGGCGGGCTCGTCAACCCGGACCCGCAGCGCAACGACGTCCCGCACCGGCTGAACTTCGGCGGCGACACGCGTCCGCACGCCGGCCAGGTCGTCGGCGATCACTGACCGTGGCCGGGCGTGCATTCGCGCCCTTGTTCGTGAACGTGAGAGGCCGTAGTGTTCGGGCTCCATCTGCCCTGCCCGGTATGCGCCTCGCCGTCCTCGCGTCTCTCGTCCTCCTCGTCGCCGCGTGCGACAACTCGGCCGACGACGCCGTCCGCATCGATCTCCGCGCCGGGGCGACGCGCCGCTACGAGGTGTCGTACGTGACCGACACGACCGGCGGAGGGCGCGGCTCGCTGCCGACGGTCGTCCGAACGGACCGCGTCATCGCCGTCCGGCAGACGTTGGACTCGCTCCGCGGGCTGACGGTCGTCGAGTCCACCGAGGCGAACCCGTACGACCCGACCGGCACCTCGCAGACGCGGATCTGGTACCGGCCGTCGGAGGACCGGTTCGAAGAGGTCGCGTACGAGTTCGTGAGTGAGAGTGTTGGCACGTTCGGGCTCCGCGCGTCCCGGCCGGCCGGCCTCGACCCGTCGCTGCCGCGGCTCGTGCAGCAGGCCATCGCCGACCGCGTCGCGGCGCGACAGGGCGGCGGCGGCATCAACCGCGGCCCGCAGACGCGGACGCCTGCCCGCATCGTGATCGAGTACCCGGCCGAGACAGGCCGCGCCTGGACGCACTTCGACGTGGACGGGGTGTTCCGAAGCACGCGCGAGGTCATCGGGACGGAAACGGTCGAGACGCCGGCGGGCACGTTCCGCTGCGCGGTCGTCCGCTCCCGCCTGATGTTCGGCGATACCGCCGACGACACCATCGACTGGCTGGACTGGATCGCGGACGGCGGGCTCGTCCAGCGCCGGATCGTCTACCGGGATCAGATCGCGACCGACGAGGACGGCAACGAGATCGGAACGGTGACGACGACCCAGACCGATCGCCTCGTCGCCGTCGACTGACGAGGGGGCGGGGCGATCTTTCGGCGTGCCGCCACCTGCCCGCCGGGTGAACCCGGATCTATGCGCCTCGTCCTCGTTGCCCTCGCCCTGCTCGTCGTCGCGCCCGCCCGCGCGCAGTGGTCGCCCGCGCCCGCGCCCGCCCGCGCCACACAGGGAATGGTCGTCTCGGCCGAGCGGAACGCCTCCGAAGCCGGCGTCGCGGTGATGCGCGCCGGCGGCAACGCCGTCGACGCGGCCGTGGCGACGGGCTTTGCGCTCGCCGTGACGTTTCCGGTCGCGGGCAACGTCGGCGGGGGCGGCTTTCTGGTCGTCCGCTTCCCCGACGGGACCGCGACGACGGTCGACTACCGCGAGACGGCCCCGTCCGCCGCCACGCGCGACTTGTTCCTCGACTCGACGGGCTCGTTCGTCCCGGCGCGGAGCCAGGTCGGCGCGCTCGCCGCCGGCGTGCCGGGGGCCGTCGCGGGGATGCTCCATGCGCACGCGCGCTGGGGCCGCCTCCCACTCGCGGCCGTCCTCGCGCCCGCGCTGCGCCTCGCCGAAGTCGGCTTCCCGCTCTCCCGCGACGAGGCCGCTCGGCTCAACGCCTTCCGCGACCGCTTCGCCGCCTTCCCGAGCACGGCGCGGGCCTTCGTGCCGGCCGTGCCCTACGCCGAAGGCGACACGCTCCGCCAGCCCGACCTCGCCGCCGTCCTGCGGCGCATCCGCGACTACGGCCGCGACGGCTTCTACACCGGCGAGACGGCCCGCCTGATCGTCGCCGAGATGGAGCGCAGCGGTGGGCTCATCACACTGGCCGACCTCGCGGCGTACCGGCCCGCCGAGCGCGCGCCGGTCGTGGGGATGTACCGCGGGCACCGCGTGATCTCGATGGGGCCGCCGTCGTCGGGTGGGACCGCGCTGCTCCAGCTTCTCGCCGCCGTCGAGCCGTTCGACGTGCGCGCGATGGGCTTCAATTCGTCCGCCACGGTGCATCTCATGGCCGAGGCGATGCGGCGGACGTACGCCGACCGCGCCGAGTGGCTCGGCGACCCCGACTTCGTGAACGTGCCCGTCGCCGGCCTCGTCGACACCGCCTACGTCCGCGCCCGGATGGCGACGTTCGACCCGGCGCGCACGACGCCGAGCCTGCTCGTCTCTGCGGGCGAGCGGCCCCGCGAGTCCGTCCAGACGACCCACTACTCCGTCGTCGACGCCGACGGGATGGCCGTCTCGACCACGACGACACTCAACGGGGCCTACGGGTCGCTCCTCGTCGCGGACGGGGCGGGCTTCCTGCTCAACAACGAGATGGACGACTTCGCGGCCGCCCCCGGCGTCCCGAACCAGTTCGGCCTCGTCGGGTCGGACGCCAACGCCGTCGCACCGGGCAAGCGGATGCTGTCCTCGATGACGCCGACGATCGTCGAGGACCCGGCCGGCCGGCTGCTGTTCGTCGTCGGCTCGCCGGGCGGCGGGCGCATCATCACGGCCGTCTTCGAGGCGATCCTGAACGTGGTCGATCACGGGATGAGCGTGTCCGAGGCCGTCGCGGCGCCGCGCGTCCACCACCAGTGGCTGCCCGACGTGCTCTACGCCGAGCGTGGCGCGCTCGCCCGCGACGTGGCCGACAACCTCCGCGCGCGCGGCTGGACAGTCGTCGAAGAGGCCGGGACCTGGAGCCGCGTCGACGCCGTCCTCGTCCGGTGCGACGCCGTGGACGCGGCGACGGACCCGTCCGGACTGGCGCGGACCGAGACGGCGGCGGCCGGCTGCGTTCGGCTCGGCGGGGCCGACCCGCGCGGCGAGGACGCGGCCGTCGGGTTTTAGCGCACCGCTCAGGTTGCGATGCGCGTCTCTCGTCGTGCCGGGGACGATGTCATGCTCAGGATGACACTCACCTGCTGGGGAGCCCCGGCGAGGTCCCGGCGTTGTCCGGGTTCTCCCGCTCGCCGCCTGCCATGCCTCGTCTGTTCAGATCGGCCGTCCTCGCCACCGTGCTGGTCCTCGCAGGATGCCGGACGGTCGCGCCGCCGGCCACTGCGCCGCCCGGTGCCTCCCACGACTACGCGCCGCTCGTCCTCGTCTCGCTCGACGGCTTTCGTTACGACTACCGCGGCCGCACGCCCACCCCGGCCCTGGACCGGATCGCGCGCGAGGGCGTCAGCGCCGGCCGCCTTGTGCCGGTCTTCCCGACGCTCACGTTCCCGAACCACTACAGCCTCGTCACCGGCCTCTACCCGGATCACCACGGCATCGTCGGCAACTCGATGTTCGACGAGGCGCTGGGGTCGTTCTCGCTCGGCAACCAGGAGGCCGTCCGCGACGGGCGGTGGTGGGGCGGCGAGCCGCTGTGGGTCACCGCCGAGCGCCAGGGCACGACGGCCGGCGCGATGTTCTGGCCCGGCTCCGAGGCCGAGATCGGCGGGGTCCGCCCGACCCTGTGGAAACCGTACGACGACGACCTCGCCTACGAGGCGCGCGTCGACACGGTCCTCGCGTGGATGAGCCTCCCGCCCGCGCGGCGGCCCGGCTTCGTGACGCTGTACTTCAGCGCCGTCGACTCGCAGGGCCACCGCTACGGGCCGGACGCCCCCGAGACGACGGCCGCCATCGCGCGCGTCGACAGCGCCGTCGGGCGGCTCCTGAGCGGGCTCGACGCGCGCGGCCTCGGCGCGCGCGCCTCGGTCGTCGTAGTGTCGGACCACGGGATGGCGGCGCTCGCGGCCGAGCGCGTGGTCTACCTCGACGATGCCGCGCCGCGGTTCGCCGGCCGTACCGAGCGCGTGCTCTGGGGCGCGACGACGCTCGTCTGGCCCGCGCCCGGCCAACTGGACTCGCTCGACGCCGCGCTTTCGACGCTCCCTCACGTGTCCGTGTACCGCCGCGACCCGGCGGCGGGCCGCACGGTCGTCCCCGAGCGGCTCCACTTCCGCGCCAGCCCGCGCATCGCCCCGCTCGTGCTCGTCGCCGACGAGGGCTGGACGCTCACGACACGCGCCGAGGCGCGCGTGCCGCGGGGCGGGACGCACGGCTACGACAACGCGCTCGCCTCGATGGCGGGCATCCTGATCGCCCGCGGCCCCGCCTTCCGCTCGGGCGGGGCCGTCGTCCAGACGTTCAACACGGTCGACGTGTACGAGGCGCTCTGCCAGGCCCTCGGCCTGGGGCCCGCGCCGAACGACGGCGACGCGGCAGAGGCCCGCTCGATTCTCGCCGCGGCACCCTGAAACGACAGCGGGGCGGCCTCCAAAGGAAGCCGCCCCGCGGACGGATCGCCGGACGTCCCGTTTACGGGTTGAGGTCCGAGCGGTTAACGAGGGTCAACTGGCCATCGGCGTTGAATTGGCCCAGGACGCCGGTAAACGTCGTCGGCCCTCGTGGGATGGGCGTCCCGACGGCGTCGCTGTCGGGTGCCCGCGCGACGCGGAGGATGAACGGCGTCCCGGACGCGTCGGTGATGGTGTAGTTGATCCCCGAACTCCCGCCGGTGTCGAACACGGTGTCCGTCGACTGGATCGTGATGCCGGGGATGCGGATGAGCTCGCTCTGGTACTGGTTGAGGTCTGCCGCGAGTTGGGCGAGCGAGACCGTCTGCGGCTGCGGGATCCCCTCGTCCTCGGCGATCACGGCGAAGTCCGTCACGAACGAGAGCTCGTAGAGGCTGCGGAAGATGTCGGTCCGCCCCTTCACCTGGATCCGGTCGCCCGGCTGAATCTCGCCACGGGCGACGGCGAGGTTGATCGGCGTGTCGGCGGGGGCGAAGATGACGATGGCCGCGGTCGCGTCCTGAACCCAGATGAAGCGGCCTCGCGCGCGCGTCACGATGCCCTCGATCGTCGCCGAGGCGTTGTCGGGAAGCTGGCGGATCGTCGCGATCGGGAGCGTCCCGACGACGAGCGAGATCTGGCGGTTGGCCCCGAGCTGGACGCCGTCGCTGAGGTTCTGGATCGCGAAGACGGCCAGCTGAGCCGACTCGATGGCCCCCTCGTCTCGGACGGCGATGTCGACCGTGGCCGTCCCGCGGCCGTCGGCGTCTGCCGTGATCGACACGGACTGGACCCGGTTGTTGTTCGTGCTCGGCTGGCCGAACCCGGTGAAGTCGACCCGGGTCGTGTCGACCGCGCCGGGTGCGGGGGGAAGGCACGCGCCGTCATTGTCGGGCGAGCTGTCCCCCTCGGCGCACGCCGACGACGACCCGGCGGCGAACAGGACGTCGAAGGTGACGGTCTGGCCGGGAGCCGCGCCGGTGAGCGTGACCGGGATCTGGGCCGTCGCGCCCTCAGGGGCGGTGAGGCTTGTCGCCCCGAACTGGACGGTCGGACCGGAGGCTGTGCCCTGGTCGGTGGTGAGGTCGCACCCGGCGAGCGGACCCGCGAGGGCGAGCAGGCAGAGGGCGAGCGGTAGGAAGCGCTTCATAACGGAGGGGGCAGGGCCGGGACGCGAGGGCGCCCCGGCCACAGGGCATGGGTTAGAACTGGTACCGGACGCCGAAGCGGAGCTGCCACCGCGACCCGAGCGACGCGAGCGGGGTCCGCGTCCCGTCGAGCAGGGCCGCGACGCGGTTGTCCGGCGACGACGGGCTCGTCGAGTCGAAGCTCACGATCGGCTTGCCGATGTCGTCGGCCGTGACGACGCGGCCCGCGAGCGTGGAGCCGACCTGCCCCTGCGTGACGTAGCCTCCGAAGTCGAGGAGCCGGTAGTTGTTGAACGACGAGACGTGGATGCGGCCCCACGAGTCGTTGAGGTAGTTCAGCACGTTCTGCATCGTCATCTCGAACTCGAGGCGCTGGCCGCGGACCGTGTTCACGCCCTGGGTGAACTGGAGGTCGAGCCGCGTATTCCACGGCACGCGGGCCGAGTTGCGCGTCGCGAAGCCGCCGCGCGCGTCGTCGAGGCTGGGCTCGTTCGAGAGGTAGGCGTCGAGGACCGGCCAGTTGTTGGTCTGCAGGAAGATGTCCGTCTCGACGGCCGGCACGTAGATGAGGTCGTTGGCCGACTGGCGGTCGCCGTTGGCGTCGCCGTTGTAGATGAACGAGAACGGCTCGCCGGACTGCGAGTCCAAGATGAGCCCGATCTCGGACGAGAACCGGCGGGCGTACTCGGTCCGGTACGTCGTGTAGGCGAGCACGCGGTGGCGCGTCTCGAAGTCGGCCGTACCGAGGTCGACGCCGTTGATGTCGACGTTCTCGTTGAACTGCCAGTTCGAGAGGGCCACGTCGGACGTCGCGTTCTGGGCGTTGAACGCCCGCGAGTACGTGTACGAGAGCGAGCCGCCGAGCCCGCGCGCCGCGCGCCGCTGGATCTGGCCGTACGCGCTGTACTCGTAGCCGGCATTGGTGTTGGTGAGCAGGATGGCGTCGGTGAACGCGTTGTTCACGCCCCGCGTGTAGAGCGGCCGCCCGTAGGAGCTCACGCCTGTCTGGACATAGTTGAGGTTGACGTAACGGACCTCGTTGAAGGCGTCCGAGAAGATCCCCTCGAGCGTCGCAGTGAACCCGTTGCCGAGGTCCTGGTCGAGGCCGAGGTTGGTCCGCCACGACTGGGGGAACTTGAAGCCCGGATCGACGAGGTTGACGGTCGTCGTGGCCGCGACGCCGTCCCCGATGCCCGGCAGGGGCTGGTCGGCCGGGTTCGCCGAGGGCGAGAAGATCGGCCCGAGCGAGGTCGTGCCGTCGCGGCTCCCGAGCGAGAGGCGGGCGACGTCGACGCCCGTGTTGCCGTACTGGTTCGAGATGAACACGAACGGCGACCGGCCCGAGAAGATGCCCGTGCCGCCGCGGATCTGGAGCGTCTCGTC
>JANPJI010000272.1:0-5053 GCA_031425425.1 Rubricoccaceae bacterium | reverse complement strand
CGCTCGCCTAAGCGCGCGTAGTAGGCCGCCGTAGCCTCGGCGTCCTCGGGCCGCGGGTCCGCGTAGACGATCCCGTTGTCCTGGAACGCCCGGAGGACCGACTCGCGTCGGCCGGCCGGCCCGAACGTGAGCCACGCCCAGGCGTCGGCCGGAGGCAGCGTTTCGCCGGCCGCCTCGGCCTCGGCGCGCAGCTCGGCCTCGACGAGCCGGAAGACGCGCTGCTTGAGCTGGTCGTCCACCTCAGTCACGATGTCGAGCAGGTCCTCCGCGTCGACGCCCTGGTGGTGGAGCCGGTGCAGGCGGCGGTTCGAGTCAGCGCGCAGCGCGGCGAGCTCAGCGACGGAGTGCGCCCGTTCGAGGCGCTCGGTCGTCGCCACGGGGTCGAGCCCGCGGTAGTGGCTCACGTCGTCGGCCGTGAGCAGGCCCCGGAGCGCACCCGAGTCCGCGTCCACGACGACGAGCCGGCGCACGCGGTAGCGCATCATCGTCCGGATGGCGTCGAAGAGGCGCTCGTCCGAGCGGAGCGCGATCGGCGGCCGGTCCACGAGCGCCATCACGGGCGTGTCGGCGGATGTGCCCGCGGCGACGATCCGCTCGACGACGTCGCCCTCGGTGACGACACCGACCGGGACGCCGTCCTGGACGACCACCACGGCGTCTGCATCGGAGGCAGCCATCGCCTGCGCGGCCTCACGGACTGTCGCCGCGGCGTCGACGGTCGGGGCCTGTGCGCGGAGCACCGTGCCGAGGGCCGTGTCGAAGAGGAGGTACGCGCCCGCCGCGTCGAGGTCGTTGCCGCCCTGGCGGACGAACCGCTTGATGTCCTCCTCGAAGTGCGTCCGGAACGCCTCGTTGGAGGCGAGCAGCGCCTGGAACGTGTCCGAGGAGACGAGCGCGCAGGCCGTCTGGTCCTCCACGGCGCGCGCCTCGTACGGGAGGGCACCGCCCTGGAGAAGCCCGTAGGCCCCGAACTGCGCGCCCTCGCCGCACATGTCGATCGTCCGGCCCGTCTCGGCGTCGGAGAGCCGCACGAGGCCGTCGGTGACGACGTAGAGCGCGCGGTGGACGTCCTCGCCCTGCTGGAGGACCACCTCGCCGGCGGCGTAGAACTCGATCGTCATCTGCTGGAGCAGCGAGGCGCGCTCGGCCTCGGTGAGCGACCGGAACGGCTCCGTGCGGTCGAACAGGGCGGCGACGGGGGCGAAGAGCGAAGAGGCCATCGGCGGGAGAGAGGAGAGCGCGGCGCGGACAGGGCGGAAAGGTAGACCGGCGCGGCGGCGCGCGCGGGTTCGGTGGCCGGGTGCACGGACTCAGCGGTAGGTTGGCCGTCACAAGCCGTGCCCTCTCCCGCCCTTCCCATGCTCCAGATTCTGCCGGCGACGCGACTCGCGCTCCTGCTCCTGCTCGCCGTGGCGTCCTCCGCGGCCGGTGCCCAGGACGCTCCGCTGGCCGTGTCGGTGGACTGCCCCGGCTACGTGCCGGGCTGCGACGTGGACTTTTTCCAGACCGAGGTCCCGTTCGCGCAGTTCGTCCGCGACCCGGCCGGGGCCGACGTGGCGGTGCTGATCACGCAGCAGGAGACCGGCGGCGGCGGCCGGCGCTACGACCTCTTCCTCCGCGGTCGCCGCGGCGCGGCGGGCCGAACCGACACCCTCACCGTGCAGACCGAGCCCGGCGCGACGGACGACGCGCAGCGGCGGGCGCTGCTCGGACGGCTCGCGCTCGGCGTCGCCGGGTTCGCGGCGCGGACCGGCCTCGCGGACCGCCTGTCGGTCGCGTATGCCGCCCCGGTCGCGGCCGAGGCCCCGCCGCCGACCCGCGACCCGTGGAACAACTGGGTCTTCCAGATCCGCGGGCAGGGCTATTTCAACGGCCAGCAGCGGACGTCGTCGGCGAGCACGTTCGGCTCGCTCTCGGCCTCTCGCGTGACGGACCGCTGGAAAGTGTCGGTCCGGCCCAACGGCTCCTACAACCGGAGCGCGTTCGACCTCAACGACAGCACGACGTTCGTGAGCGCGCAGACGAGCGTGGGCGTCTTCGGGCAGGTCGTCCGGTCGCTGTCGCCGCACTGGTCGGCCGCGGTACAGGCAAACGCCCGGCGGTCGACGTTCCAGAACTACGCCGCCCGCGTCACCGCCGGGCCGGCCGTCGAGTTCAACCTGTTTCCGTACGCCGAGTCCACGCGGCGGCAGTTCCGGCTCTCGGCCGGGCTTGAGGGCGAGGCCGTCGCGTACGTGGACACGACGCTGTTCGGCGAGACGAGCGAGGTCAACCTCCTCCAGGTGTATGGCGTCGCGGCGGTCTTCGCGCAGCCGTGGGGCTCGACGGACGTCGGCCTGCGGGCGTCGCACATCCTGACGCGGCCCGACAAGTACCAGCTCGGGCTGAACGGCAACCTCGACATCCGGATCGTGCGCGGGCTCACCGCCAACGTCTTCGGGAACGTCTCGCTCATCCGCGACCAGATCAATCTGCCGGCGGCCGGGGCGACGGACGAGGAGGTGCTCACGCAGCAGCGCGAACTCGCGACGGGCTACCAGTACTTCATGGGCCTCGGGGCGTCATACACGTTCGGGTCCATCTTCAACCCCGTCGTCAACGCCCGCTTCGGCAACTGAGCGCCGCTTGCTCTGTTGAGAAGCTCCCTATCCTGTCCTCCTGAGCGCCGGGTGAACCCGGACCTCAGTGAAGGATCTCAACGAGCCGGCCTGAACCGTCGCCACCCGCTGCGAAGGCCTGTTGGGTCGGCGTCGAGATCCTTCGCATTCGCTCAGGATGACATGGTTCGAGTTTCTCGCCAGAGCAAGCGCCGCGGCAGCCCCGCGGCGCGCTACTCGCCGATCCACACGGACTTGGCGCTTGTGAACTGCCGGAGGCCCTCGACGCCGAGTTCGCGGCCCATGCCCGACGCGCCGGTGCCGCCAAACGGCAGCTCCGCGTGGCTCGCCACGAGCGCGTTGACGGCTACCAGCCCGGCGCGGAGCCGGCGGGCGACGCCCTCGCCGCGGCCCAGGTCGCGCGTCCACACCGACGCACCGAGGCCGAAGCGCGTTGCGTTCGCCAGGCGCACCGCCTCGTCTGCGTCGCGGGCGACGCTGATCGCGGCGACCGGTCCGAAGATCTCCTCGACGTAGGCCACCGAGCCCTCCGCCACATCCAGCAGGACCGTCGGCGGAAAGTAGACGCCCGGCCCGTCCGGCACGGCCCCGCCCGCGGCGAGGCGCGCACCCTCGGCGACCGCCCGGCGCGTCTGGTCCGCGACCGTCTCGCGGAGGTCCGCCCGGGCGAGCGGGCCGACATCGGTGGCGGCGTCGAGTGGGTCGCCAACGGTGAGTGCGGCCATCCGAGCGACGAACGCGTCCGTGAACGCGTCCGCGACCCGCCCCTCGACGATGAACCGCTTGGCCGCGATGCAGCTCTGCCCGTTGTTCTGCGTGCGGGCCAGAACGCCGACCTCGGCTGCCCGCTCCACGTCGGCGTCGGCGAGGACGACGAACGGGTCGGACCCGCCGAGTTCGAGGACGACCGGCTTGAGGGCCGCCCCGGCCTGCGCGGCCACGGCACGGCCCGCGCGCTCCGAGCCCGTCAGCGTGACTGCCGCGACGCGCGGGTCCGCGATGACGGCCGCGACCCGGTCGGTCTCAATGGGGATGTGCTGGAAGACGCCCTCGCCGAGGCCCGCCGAGGCGAACGCCTCGGCGAGGGCGTCGGCGCAGCCGAGCACGTTCGGCGCGTGCTTGAGCAGGACCGTCCCGCCCGCGAGGACGGTCGGCACGGCCGCGCGGATGGCCTGCCAGAAGGGGAAGTTCCACGGCATGACGGCGAGGAGCGCCCCGAGCGGCTCGTAGGCGACGAACGCCCGGACCGCGCCGGCCGGCCGGTGGCTGTCGGCGAGCGCCGCCTCGGCCATGTCCGCGAGCGTGCGCGAGGCGGCGGCACACTTGGCGACCTCGGCGCGCGCCTGGGCGAGCGTCTTGCCCATCTCGTCCGTCGCGAGCCGCGCCAGCCGCTCCGCGTCCACGTCAAGCGCGTCAGCCAGGGCGCGGACGGCTGCGACGCGGTCGGCGAGCGGGACCCGGCGCTGGTGGGCGGCGGCTTCTGCGGCCCGCGTGAGGGCGGCATCGAGCGCGGCGTCGGTGAGCCAGGCGTGCTCGGCGATCGTCTCGCCAGTGGCAGGGTTGATGGAGGCGGGCATGGGAACGCAGGAACGCAGGAACGCAGGAACGCAAGATGGACTGTCCGCACGCGCTCCGCCACGCGTGCGCCGGCATTCCTGCACGCGTGCGCTCTTTCTCCGCTTGCCCCGGCCGCGCGCCGTGGGGACATTGCCGGACTCCACCCGCAACGACCCTCGATGGCCCCGGACGGCACCCTCCGCCGCAGTGCGCGCCTCGTCCGGTCGTGGATCGGCGGCCTGCGCCCGTCCCTGCGCCGCGGCGCGCCGAGCACGGGCGACGGAGCCGGCCCGCCGGTCGGGAGCGTCTCGCCGGATGGCGTCCACACGGACGAGCGGACGGCGCGGGGCGTCTCGCGGCGCGCCGTCGAGGCGCTCGTCGGGATGCCCGTCGGGCCGCTCGCGCTCTACGAGCAAGCGCTGCGCCACCGCTCGCTCTTCCGCGGCCTCCCCACCGACGGGACCGAAAGCAACGAGCGCCTCGAGTTCCTCGGCGACGCCGTGCTCGGGGCTGTCGTCGCCGAAGCGCTCTACGCCGCGTTCCCGGACCGCGACGAGGGCCTGCTCACGCGCACCCGCGCCACGCTCGTCAACGGCAAGGCGCTCGCAGGCTACGCCGAGGCGCTCGGCCTCGGCCCGCTGCTGCTCCTCTCGGACAACATGGCCACGGCCGCCGGCCGCTCCAACGCGACCATCATGGCCGACGCCTTCGAGGCCGTCATCGGAGCCGTCTACCTCGACCTCGGCTTCGCCAGCGCGCGCCGGTTCGTCCTCCGCGTGCTCGACGAGCACGCGAGCGTGCAGGACGCCGCGCAGGACCGGAGCAACCACAAGAGCCGGCTGCTGGAGCTCGTCCAGAGCCGCGGCCTCGCCCAACCC
>JANPJI010000271.1:0-13015 GCA_031425425.1 Rubricoccaceae bacterium | reverse complement strand
GCTCGACGGGCGTCACGGCGGCCGGGGCGGCCTCGGACTGCGCCGGCAACTCGGGCAACGCCACCGGCACGTCGGGCCGCACGGAGCGGACGACGGGGTAGCCAACGAGGCCAATGGCGGCGAGCGCGGCGAGGCCGAAGAGAACCCGGCGAAGCGTCACAGGAGCGGGTGATGGAGCGCCCGAGCCGCCGAAAGGGCGTGCCGGGCGCGGAGCCTCGTAAACTACGGGGCGAGGCCCCGCCGGGTGCGGTGGTCCGTCTCCATGTGCCCCGTCCCGCGGCCCCGCGTGCCCGTTTCTGCCGGCTCTTCGCGCGAGCGCCCCGCCCCTGCCGGGCACCGCACCGGTCGCGCCGACGTCCTGTTTCTCCACCTCGGCGACGTGACGGGCTCGTCGCGGGCGCTGCGCCAGCTGCGCGTGCTCTCCGCGATGGGGCTGGCCGTCGAGGCCGTCGGGTTCGGCGCGCCCCGCGACGCCGCGGCGCTCCCGGCGGGCGTGGCCTACACCGCCCTGCCCGCTCCGGCGGGCCGCGGGCCGCTGCTGTTCCTCGCCGCCCACCGCGCCGCACGGGCGGCGGCATTCGACCGGCCCGCGCGCGTCGTCCACGCGAGCGACCTCCATGTGCTGCCCGCCGCCGCCGCAGCGGCGCAGCGCCACGGCGCGGCCCTCACGTACGACGCCCGCGAGTGGTACGCCGGGCTCGACGCCGCGGCAGGGCGGCCGTTCGTCGGGACCGCCTGGGCGGCCGTCGAGGCGCGCTTCGCGCCGCGCTGCGCGGTCGTGTTCACGATCCACGACGCGCTCGCGGACCGCCTCGCGGCCGAGCGGGGCATCGCGCGGCCGGTCGTCGTCCACAACGCGACCGACGCGCCGCGGGGCGTCCGGACGGGCGCGCTCCGGGCCATGCTCGGCATCGACGCGGCGCAGCCGCTCGTGCTCTACCAGGGCCTGCTCCGCGCCGGCCGCGGCCTCCCCCACCTCGTTGATGCCCTCGCGGCCATCCCCGAGGCGGCGCTCGTGCTGATCGGCGAGGGCGCGCAGGAGGCCGAGCTTCGCGCCCTCGCCGCGGAGCGCCTGCCGGGGCGCTGGCACGTCGTCCCGTTCACGCCGCCCGACGCGCTCCGCGCGCTCACGCCCGACGCCGACCTCGGCGCGATCGCCGCCGAGGCGACGACGGAAAGCCTCCGGATGGGCCTGCCGAACAAACTCTTCGAGTACGCCGCGGCCGACGTGCCCGTCCTCGCCGGGGCGGGGATCGTCCCATTGCGCGCGGCCGTCGAGGCGCACGGCGCGGGGGTCGTCGCGGACCCCGAGGACCGGCCGGCTCTCGTCGCGGCGATTCGCCGGGGGCTGGACCCCGCCGCGCGCCCGGCCTTCCTCGCCGGCCTCGGCCGCCTCCGCGAGGCGTTCCGCTGGGAGCACGAGGCGGCCCGCTTCCGCGACGCCTACGCCCGCCTTCTCGACCGCGCGTGACTGTCGAGATCGCCCGGCGAGACACGGAACTGCGCCGGAGCGACGTTGGCCGACTCGTTCCTGTGCCGCCGTACCTTTTCGTCCCCCCGTGCCCGCCCCGATGACGCTTCGCCTCCCGCTCGCGGCCCTGGCCGTCCTGCTCGCCCTGCCCGCCGCGGCCCAGACCGACGCCTCGCGGATCCCAGACAGCGCCCCCGAGTGGCTCTCGATGGCCGACGCCGTCGCCCGGTCGCGCGCCGACGCGAAGCCGATCGTGGTCCACACCTATGCCGTGTGGTGCGGGTGGTGCGCCCGGATGGATCAGGAGGTCTACACCGACCCCGCCGTCCAGGCGTACCTCGCCGAGCACTTCGTCGCGACGCGGATCGACCTCGAAGCACAGACGGAGGTCCCGTTCTTCGAGCACACGGTGACGATGGCCGCCCTCGGCAGCGCCTTCGGCGTGACCGGCACCCCGACGACCGTCTTCGTGGGTCCGGACGGGCAGCCGATCACCAAGCTCCCCGGCTACCGCGACGTCTCGACGTACCTGCTCGTGCTGCGCTACGTCCACGAGGAAGCGTACGAGACCGAGACGTTCCAGCAGTTCCTCGACCGCGTCAACGGCGTCGCGCCGACGCTCCGCTTCAACGTCCCGGACGTGACGCAGGGCTAGCCGAACGGGGTCGCCGCCGTGCGCGTTTCGTACCACGACGGCTACACGGTGCCGCTGCCCGAGACGCACGCGTTCCCGATGGGCAAGTTCGCCGCCCTCCACGCGCTTCTGCTGCGCGAGGGCGTCGTCCGGCCCGACGAGGTCGTCGTGCCGCGCGAGGTGGACCGTGCGGACCTGCTGCTGGTCCACACGCCGCGCTACCTCGACGCACTGTTCGGCGGGACGATGACGCCCGCAGAGATCCGCCGGATGGGCCTGCCGTGGAGCGCAGCGCTGGTCCGGCGGAGCGTGCTCGCCGTCCAGGGCACCGTCAACGCGATGTCGATGGCGCTGCTGGACGGCGTGGCGGGCAACCTCGCCGGCGGCACGCACCACGCCATGCCCGACGGCGGCGAGGGCTTCTGCGTGCTCAACGACGTCGCCGTGGGCCTGCGCGTGCTCCAGCGGTCGGGCTGGATCCGCCGCGCGCTCGTCGTGGACCTCGACGTGCACCAGGGCAACGGCAACGCGGCCTTCTTCGGCGGCGACCGCGCCTGGCCGGCCGGGGGCGTCTACACGCTCTCGCTCCACGGCGACCGCAACTTCCCCTTCCGCAAGCCGCCCTCGACGCTCGACGTGCCGCTCGTAGACGGGACGGACGACGACGCCTACCTCGCCGCGCTCGCGCTCCACCTCCCGCACGCCCTCGTCGAGGCGCAGCCCGACCTCGTGGTGTACCTCGGCGGCGTGGACGTCGTCGCCGGCGACCGCTTCGGGCGCCTCGCGCTGACGCCGGGCGGGCTCGCGCGCCGCGACCGGTTCGTGTGCGAGACGGTGCATAAGGCAGGCGTCCCGCTGTGCCTGCTTCTCTCGGGCGGCTACGCGCGCCGAGGGCCGGGCGGGGCCACGCTGCCCGACGAGACGGCGGACCTCCACGCGACGATGTTCCGCCAGGCCACTGCCATCTTCAAGGCGCGGTAGGCTACGCGCCCCACATCACGCCTGTGCCGGGCAGCACCCGCATCACGTGGTCGGCTTGAAGCCCGGAATCGGGTTGTCGGAGTCGTCGGTGAAGTGGAGCTTGCCGTTCAGGCTCTCCCCTTGCCCCGGTCGGGGCTCGGGTGCGATGACGGGGACGAGACGGATGTCGGCTCCGTCGCCGCGCGAGATCACGACGTCCTCGCCGCTCGCGGCGTCGTCGAGGCTCACCTTCTGCATGGCAGGGTCCGGTTGGCGGGCTCCGTCTACGGACATGGGCGGACGCTCCGGGCGCGCGCCGCGACCGGTCTGGAGTGTTACCCATGTGACCGGTTCCTACAGACGGGGATCCCGCCGTCAGAGGGCGACCCCACCCTGGTCGCAGTCGCTCTTCGATATCCGGAACGGGAAGGAGCGTCCCTCCTTCACGACCGTCAGCGTGTCGGAGCCCGAGGCGTTGCCCACCGTGAACGGGAGGTCGATGTCGCCGAGTCGGCATCCCGGCTCGGCCCCGAGGACCACGCAGTCACTGGGGGCGTAGGGCGTGAGGTCCAGCGGCAAGGCGAAGTCTCCGTCCGCTCCGCGCACGTGGTAGTACCCCCGAATACGCCCCATCCTCCCTGTCACCATAGCGGAGTCGAGGGCCAAGGCGCAGGAGGCGTCGGGGATGGGGGGCGGGCTCCACTTGATGTCCGCCAGCAAGGCCACGAGGCCCAGCGACACGACCACCATGGCCAATATCAACCCCACGGTGAGATTGACCTTCTTGAGCCCGTCGACGTCGGACGGGTCGACAGGGTTGATCTGAGAAGGCATACGTCCTACGTGACGCGTCGGGTGACCGCCGAACGAACAACAAATGGCGGCTCAGGCGCAGGGCGCGCTGACGGTTAGGACGAGGCAACGTAGACACCGGCGGCCGGACGAAGCAAGGCGGCTCAGCCCTTCGTCGTCTAAATCTGCGGGTTATGCCGCCGAATATGTAGGCTCATTCACTCACGTCGGCTGCCGCCTCGGCCTGATCCAGAAGCGCGTCCAGCGTCGGGCGGTCCAGCAGCCGCCCGTTCAGCACCACAGACCGGATGCGCTGCGTGTTCGTGATGTCCACGAGCGGATCGGCGTCGAGCAGCACGAGGTCCGCCAGCTTGCCGGGGGCCACCGTGCCCAGGTCGTCCCGGCTCAGGAACACTGCGGGGTTGAGGGTGGCGGCCTGGAGCGCCTGGAGCGGCGTCAGCCCGGCCGCGACGAGCAGCGCCAGCTCGTCGTGAAGGCTCGCGCCCGCGTAGACGAACGGCTCGTCGCTCGCGTCTGACCCGGCGAGCACGCCCACGCCGGCCGCCGCCATCCGCCGGAGCAGATCGGCCTCGTGGCGGTAGCGCGCCCGCCACGCTGCGACGCCCGTCGGGCCGTACTCGGCCAGCACCTCCTCGCGGAGCGCGTCCCACTCCGCGAGCACGCGCGCGGGCACCCAGCGGCGGCGCGGGTCGGCGGTCCACGTCGAGTCCATGAACGAATAGCTCCGGTTGACGACGAGCGTGGGCACCTGCCACACGCCCGCCGCAGCGAGGTCGGCCACGAGGGCATCCCGGCACGCCGCCTGCATGCCGCCGAGCCACCCCCGGTACTGCGCCTCGCGGACGGCGCGGCGCTGTTCGTCTGGTGCGTCGGCGCGGTCGAGCCGGCTCAGCGAGTCGCGGAGGACGGTGGCACCGGGGACACACGCCTCGAAGAGGTTCCAGAGGTGCTCGAAGCTCCGCATCCCGGCCTCGGCCGCCTCTACGGGTGCGATGGCGTCGGGCACCTCCCCGGCGATGGGGATGCCCACGCGCCGGGCCTCGTCCGCAAGGGCGAAGAACGCCTCGCGCGAGAGGCCGTTGTAGACCTTGAGGTAGTCGAACCTCAGCGCGTGCATCTGGGCAACGACGGCCCGCGCCTCCTCGGGCGTCCGCACGGCGAGCCCGTGGCTATACGAAGGCGGGTCGCCGTCGAGCATCGGGCTGGACCAGACGATACGGGGGGCGCGCTCCGGCTGGCGGCGCGCCTCGACGCGCCACGCCAGCAGGCTGTCGGTGTAGCTCCCCGTCTCGCGGATGCCCGTCACGCCATGTGCGAGGAAGAGCGGCCAGAACCGCCGCGCCCGCCCATCTCGCGCGGCGTGGACGTGCAGGTCCCAGAGTCCGGGGATGAGGTACTGGCCCGTCCCGTCCACGACCATTGCCCCGGCCGGCACCGCCACACCGGTGCTCGGCCCCACAACGGTGATCCGGTCCCCCTCCACGAGCACCGTCTGATCTGGCAGGCGCTCGCCCGTCTCCACGTCTATGAGGGTGACGCGCGTGATCGCCAGGGAGGCGTCCTGACCGGAGGCCACCGGAGCGCCGACGAGGAGCAGCAGAGTGAGGAGGAGCCTCATGAGCGCGCGGAGTACCGATGATCCGAGGGCTGAGGAGGAGGCAAAACCTGTACCTCAGCGGCAGGCGTGCCGCATGACGGGACGGAGCACGATACGAGCCGGCCGCGACCCGTCGCAAGTAGACCTAGCCCTCACCGCATCGCCCGCTGCACCGCCTCGTCCAGCAGGCCGCGCCACGGCGGGCGCGAGGCGAACACGAGACGCTCCGGCCGCGTCGGGTGCTCGAAGCCGAGTCGCGTCGCGTGGAGCGCGATGCCGCGCCCGTCGCCCATCGGCGTCTTCGCGCCGTACCGCAGGTCGCCCACGACCGGCGCGCCGAGCCCGGCGAGTTGGACGCGGATCTGGTGCGCCCGCCCCGTCAGCAGCTCCACGCCGACGAGTGTCCGCCGACCCTCGACGGCGAGCGGCTCCCACCGGAGCGCTGCGCGCTTGGCATCCGTCGTGCCCTCGGGCACGCGCTTCACCGTCCCGCGCTCGCCCTTGACGAGCCAGTCCACCTGCTCCCCTCCCCCTTCGAGACGGCCCTCGACGACCGCGAGGTAGCGCTTGTCCACGTCGCGGCCGGCGAACTGCGCCGACAGCCGCGCGGCGGCCTTCGACGTCCGGGCGAGCACGACGACGCCGGCCACGGGCCGGTCCAGGCGGTGGACGAGCCCGACGAATACCTGCCCCGGCCGCTCGAAGCGCTCCTTCAGGTAGGCCTTCGCGAGCGTCACGAGGTCTGCGTCGCCCGTCGCGTCGCCCTGCGCGAGCATCCCGGCGGGCTTGTCGACGACGAGCAGATGGTTGTCGACGTGGAGGACACCGAAGGGCGGATCGATCACGGGGCGGTGCCGAAGATGCGGTCGCCGGCGTCACCGAGGCCGGGCCGGATGAAGGCGTTCTCGTCCAGTTCGCGGTCCACGGCCGCCGTCACCACGTCCACGTCGGGGTGGTACTCGGCGAGACGCGCGATGCCCTCGGGGGCCGCGACGAGGCAGACGAACGTCAGGTCCGTCGCGCCGCGCCCTTTGAGGTGGTTGATGGCCCCGGCCGCGCTGCCACCCGTGGCCAGCATCGGGTCCACGACGAACACGCGCGCCGTGCGGACGTGCGGCGGCACGTTCGAGTAGTAGTCCACCGGTGCGTGTGTCTGCTCGTCGCGGTACATGCCGAGGTGGCCGACGCGCGCCTCGGGGACGAACCGGACGAACCCGTCGACGAGCCCGAGGCCGGCGCGGAGCACGGGCACCACGACAACCTCGCGGGCGAGGCGGTAGCCGACGGTCTCTTCGAGCGGCGTCTGGACGGTCGTCTCCTCAAGCGGGAGCGACCGGAGCGCCTCGTAGGCGAGGATGGCCGCGGCGTCATTAAGCGTGCGGCGGAAGTCGCCATGGGGCGTCTCGCGGTCGCGCAGGCGCGTGATGGCGCGCTGCAGGAGCGGGTGGTCGACGACGGTGAGCACGGCGGGCGGAGGCGGGTCTGCGGGGAAAATAGCGGCCCGCCCCGATGCCGGCGGCGTCAGCGGGCGACGGCGAGCGTGTCGGCGGACACGCCGGGGAGGAGCGAGCGGAGCGCCTCGGCGCGGGCGGTGTCGTCGGGGACGAGGGCGACGAACCGGCGGAGGTCGGCCCGCGCTGCGGCGGTGTCGCCCGAGAGCGCCCGAGCCACGCCGCGGTCGAGGAGGTAGGCCGAGTTGCGCGCGTCGGCCGCTACGGCCCGGTCGAAGTCGGCGAGGACGGCGACCCAGTCGCCGGGGCGCATCGCCTGAACCACGAACCCGCGCTGGTTGTAGAGCTGCCCGAGCGGCGTCTGGTACGCGTCCGGGCGCGCCTCGACGGCGTCGATGGCGGCCGAGAGGTCGGCGAAGGCGGCCTGCGCGTCGGCCTGGACCGAGTCTGCCGAGAAGCGGACCGCGCGGCAGAGGCCGCGCGTGGCGAGGACGTCGGCGTCGGCGGCGTCGAGGCGGTGGAGGCTATCGAGCCGGGCGAGCCCCTGCGTGACGCCGCCCGTCATGCACGCGCTGAGCGCCGTCTGGATGTCGGCCGGCCGGATCGGGCTCGCGGGCGCGTCCTGGCAGGCCATAACGGACGCCGCGGCGGCGATGGCGAAGAGGCTCGGGCGGAAGGTCGAGAGCATCGGCTAGAGCGATTCGGGGTCGACTTCGACGAGCCGGCCGCGGACGAGCGCGAGCGTCCGCGCGGGGAACGCCTTAACGAGGCGGTAGTCGTGGGTGGCCATCAGGAAGGCCATGCCCTGGCGGTTGAGGCGCACGAGGAGCTTCTGGATCTCGTCCGCCACGCGCGGGTCGAGGTTGCCCGTCGGCTCGTCGGCCAGCAGCAGCACGGGGTCGTTGACGATGGCGCGCGCGATGCAGGCGCGTTGCTGCTCGCCGCCGGAGAGCTCGCTCGGGCGCGCCTTGGCGCGGTGGCTCAGCCCGACCTGCGTGAGCGCGTTCATGGCCCGGTCGCGGACGTCGCGGCCCGTCTTGCCGGTCGCGTAGAGCGCGAACGCGACGTTGTCGTAGGCCGAGCGGTCCGGCAGCAACTGGAAGTCCTGGAACACCACGCCGAGGCTGCGCCGCAGGAACGGCACGTCGGCCGGGCGCGCGGTGTCGGACTGGAACGTGCCCACGCGGGCGAGCCCGTGCTCGGGGCGGACGTCCATGTAGAGCAGCTTCAGGATGGTGCTCTTGCCCGAGCCCGTCGGCCCGATGAGGTACGCCATCTCGCCGCGGTTGAGCGTCAGGTTGAGGTCCGAGGCGACCTCGACGCGCGCGCCCGACGGGTCCGTATAGCCCACGGCGACGTGGTTCAGCTCGACGAGCGGACGCTCGGCCGGACGGACGGCAGGCGCGCCGGAGACGCGTTCGACGGTGGGCTCCACAGTGGGGCGGGCGGGGAACGGCAAGGTACGGAGCGGACGCACGACACGTCCGCCGCCGGCCCGGACACGCCGCCGCCTGGCTACCGGAGCACGAGGTCGCCGTACGTCACGACCCGCTCGACGCCGTCGAGGACGAGCAGCCGCGCCGAGCCGCTCGCGCCCGTCGCCGACGCCTCGCTGCCGAAGAACGTGAACGTGTAGATGTATGGCCCCGACTCCCCGTCCACCGCCTGGATGAGCTGCAGGCTGCCGTCCGCGACGCGGCGGTAGAGCGCGATCCCGCCCGGCGCCTCGTCAGCGTAGACCTGCACGCTCACCGGGTCGCTCGGCGCGGCCGGGTTGGGCGACGCGGCCTGCGTGAGCTGGAACCGCGCCCCGAAGGTGGGGCCGATGCGCCAGTCGTCCGCCGTGACGCCGTTGGAGGGCGAGCCGAAGGCGGTGTCCTCGAAGAGGCGCTGCTCCTCGCCGTTAAACCCGTCGCATCCGGCGACGGCGAAGAGAGCGAGCAGCAGAGTCAGTCGGCGCATGGGGGCGGCGGAGAGCGGGGGCGGAAGATGCGAACGCCGCCCGGACATGCCGCGGTGCCCCACCGACGCTAGACTGCCCCGTTCACTGCCGCCCGACCCGTGCCGCCCGCCTTCGACGCCCAGGACCTCGGCGTGCGCCTCGGCGCGCGCGCCGACGCACGCGAAGTGCTCGCAGGCGTCACGTTCTCCGTCGCCGCGGGCGAGGCCGTCGCGCTCGTCGGGCCCAACGGGGCAGGCAAGACGACGCTGCTCCGGGCGCTGGCCGGGCTCGTCCCCCACACCGGGAGCCTGCGCCTCGACGGCTGGCCCGTCCGCCGCATCGACGCCCGCGCCCGAGCGCGGCGCGTGGCGCTCGTCCGCCAGCAGACTGCCCTCGGCGTGGACTTCACCGTTCGCGAGGTCGTCGCGATGGGACGCGCGCCGCACGTCGACTGGGCGGGGCGCCTCGGCCCGGCGGACCGCACAGCCGTCGACGCGGCGCTCGTGGCGACCGACCTCACGGGATTTGCGGACCGCTCTGTGCGGCGGCTCTCGGGCGGCGAGCAGCAGCGCGTGAACCTCGCACAGGCGCTCGCGCAGGACACGCCTGCGCTCCTGCTCGACGAGCCCACCGCGCACCTGGACGTCCGTCACCAGCTCGACCTGCTCGCGCGGGCGCGGGCACTCGCCGACAGCGGCCGGACGGTCGTCGCCGCCCTCCACGACCTCGAACGCGCGGCCGCTTTCGCCGGGCGCGTGCTCGTCCTCGACCGCGGACGCCTCGTCGCCGACGGCCCGCCCGCCGCCGTCTTCACCGAGGCGCTCCTCGGGGCCGTCTTCGGCGTCCGCGCCGTCCCCGAGCCGACGCCCGCCGGCCTGCGGATCAGGTACTTTGGGACGCTGGGAGAGGGCATCGGGGAACGGGCAACGGGCATCGGGGGATACTGACCCAGGCCCCGCGCGCTCCCCGCCGCCGGCCCGCCTCAGCGTTCCCCGATGGCAGGTCCGGGCTCGCCCGGCGTGCCCCGATGGCCGTTCCCCGATCCCCGTTCCCCGCAATGAAAGTCTACACCCGCACGGGCGACGACGGCACGACAGGCCTCTTCGGGGCCGGGCGCGTCTCGAAGAGCCACCCCCGCATCGAGGCCTACGGGACCGTCGATGAGACCAACGCGTGCCTCGGGATGGCCCGAGCGGCGATCGCGTTCGGGGCGGCCGAGGGGCCGCGCGCGGCCGAGGCGGACGCGCTCCTCGCGCGCCTCCAGAACGAGCTGTTCGTGCTCGGCGGCGACCTCTCGGCCCCTCGCGAGACGACCTACCCCGTCCCGCGCGTCGAGGCGCACCACGTCGAGGCGATCGAGGCGGACATCGACCGGCTCACGGCGGACCTGCCGCCGCTCGCGCACTTCGTCCTCCCCGGCGGGACGCCCGCCGCCGCGGCCGTCCACCTCGCGCGGACCGTCTCGCGCCGCGCCGAGCGCCTCACGGTCGACCTCGCCGCGCTCGAAGGGGTGTCGGCGGACGCGCTGCACTACCTCAACCGGCTCTCGGACCTGCTGTTCACGCTCTCGCGGTGGCTCACGCACGACGCCGGCGCGCCCGAGCCCGTCTGGGCGCCCGTCGCCGACCGGACGCCGACGGCGGCTGAGTCTGGGCAGACGCCCGACGACATTCGCCTGCCCGACGCCTGATGGCCCGCTCCCGCCCCGCGCCTCGTCCGCCCAGCGCGTCTGCCCCGCCCCGCGGCGTGTCGGCGAACGGCACCCCGTCACGCGGCGGCACACCGGACGCCCCCGCTCCGCCCTCGGCCGGCACGCGGCGCCTGTTCTGGGCGGCGATGCTCCTGCTGCCCGTCCTCTTCTTCGGGCTTCTCGAAGGCGGCCTGCGGCTCGGCGGCTACGGCGGCAGCTACCCCCTGTTCGTCCCGCTGGACGAGGGCGAGACCGTGCTGACGCCCAACCGCGAGGTCGCGCGGCGCTACTTCGCCGGGGACTTCATCCCGAACCCGAACCCGGACTTCTTCGCGGCCGTCAAGCCCGCGAACGGGCTCCGCGTGGTCGTCCAGGGCGAGTCGTCGGCGGCGGGCTACCCGTTTTACCGCGGCGCCTCGTTCCCGCAGGTCCTCGGGAGCCTCCTCCGGCGAGCGTACCCAGGCCGGACCGTCGAGGTCGTCAACACGGCCATGGCGGCCGTCAACTCGTACACGCTGCTCGACATGGCGGACGAGATCGTCGCGCAGCGGCCCGACGCGGTCCTGATCTACACGGGCCACAACGAGTTCTACGGTGCCCTCGGGGCCGCCTCGGCCGAGAGCCTCGGCAAGAGCCCCGCCGTCATCCGGGCTTACCTCCGGCTGCGGCGGTTCCGGACCGTCCAGCTCTTCCGCAACGGCCTCGCGTGGGTCCAGAAGAAGACCGCCCCGCCGGCCGCCGGCGACGGCCGCCCGTCGACGACGCTCATGTCGCAGATGGTCGGCGAGCAGTCGGTCCCGCTCGGCTCGGAGACGTACCGCCGCGGGCTGCGGCAGTTCGAGCAGAACATGGACGCGCTCCTGGCGCGCTACGCCGCGGCCGGGGTCCCGGTGTACGTCGGGACGCTCGTGTCGAACGAGCGCGACCAGAGCCCGTTCGTGGTCGCGACGAGCGGGGGAGAGACCGAGGCGCGCCGTGCTGAGCAGATCGAGGCCGCCCTCGGGCAGGTTCGGCAGGGGCGCGCCGCGGCAGGCATCGCCGCACTCCGCGCCCTCACCGCTGCCGACACGGTCGCCGCCGACGCCCCGTTCGCCCTCGGCCGGGCGCTCCTCGCCACGGGCGACACGGCCGCCGCCGCCGCCCCGCTCCGCCGCGCCCGCGACCTCGACGCGCTCCGCTTTCGCGCGCCGTCCGCCTTCAACGACGTCCTGAGGAGGCTCGCGGCAACGCATGGCGCGACCGTCGTCGAGTCCGAGCGGCGCTTCCAGCGCGCCTCGCCTGGCGGCGTCGTCGGGCGGACGCTCATGCTGGAGCACCTCCACCCCAACCTCGACGGCTACGCGCTCCTCGCCGACGCCTTTTTCGAGGCGCTCCGCGCCGACCGCCTCGCCGGGCCGACGGCGCGCCCGACGCCGCCCGGCCGCCGGCTCACGCTCATCACGCCGATGGACTCGCTCGCGGGCTACATGCGCATGGACCGCCTCACCCGGTCGTGGCCGTTCCGCGCGGACGAGGTCCTCGCGGTCGACATGGCCGCCGAGCCCCCGACGGTCGGCCAGCAGGCCGAGGCCGTCCTCGGCGGGGCGGACTGGCTGGGGGCCGTCACCGGGATGGCCGAGTGGTACGCCGGCCAGGGCGACGCCCACCACGCGCGCCAGTCGCACCGCGCCGCAGCGGCGGCGTACCCGTTCCTGCCGGGCGTGTACGTCGGCTGGGCCAACTTCGAGCTCGCGCAGGCCACGACGGGCGGCCAGCCCGCGCGCCTCGCCGTGGCGACACGCCTCTACGAGAAGGCGCTCGCCGTGGACCCCAACGAGGCGCAGGCCCCGATGATGCTCGGCGCGATCCGCCTCCAGGCAGGCGACGCCGCGGGCGCGGTCCGCTACCTCGAACAGGCGACGCGGGCACCGGGCGCGGCTCCGCAGGCGCTCTACAACCTCGCCGGGGCCTACGCCAAGCTCGGCCGCTGGGCGGACGCCGAGCAGGCCGCGACGCGCCTCGCCGGGGCGAACCCGGGCAACGCGGCCTACCAGCAGTTCGCCGAGGCCGTCCGCCGCCGCACGCTGAACGTCGGCGGGTGAGGGGGAAAGCGAGTTCGGGGGGGCGAGTTGTCTCCGGATGTGTAGCCCAGGCCGCTCACGTCTCGGCCGCTTGCCTCGCGGTAGTGAACTGATCGGCGATTGACGGCTCTGTCGTTCGAGCCCTGGAGTCCACCCCGAAGGGGAGGCGGCCCGTCCGAATCGGCGCCTCCCCTGTGAACATGTCATCCTGAACTCGATTCAGGATCCGCCTTTTCTTCCTCTCGGCGCGGCGGAATGCGAAAGGCAGATCCTGAATCGAGTTCAGGATGACAAGGGTGTTGGGTGTGCGGAATGGGCCACCGTCCGCGCCTCGGCGTCCGCGCCTCGGTGTTCGTCTTGGCCGAAGTTGCCCGCTCCGGCGTTCCGGGCGAACCTC
>JANPJI010000270.1:0-5851 GCA_031425425.1 Rubricoccaceae bacterium | reverse complement strand
GTTCCCCCAGCACAACGCGAGCCTCGACGAGTGGGCGGACTGGCGGTGGCAGATGCGCCACCGCGTCCACGACCTCGCCACGCTGGCCCGCTACGTCCGCCCGACGCCCGAGGAGGCGGCCGGCATCGAGGCGACGGCCGGCGTCTTCCGGTGGACCATCACGCCGTACTACGCGAGCCTGATGGACCCGCTCGATCCGGCGTGCCCCGTCCGGCGGCAGGTCGTCCCGCTGGCGAGCGAGACCGCGCCCGACATCGTCGGCGTCGTGGACCCGCTCGACGAGATCGGCCACAGCCCCGTCAAGAACCTCGTCCACAACTATCCGGACAAAGTGGCCTTCTGCGTCACGTCCGAGTGCGCCGTGTACTGCCGCTACTGCCTCCGGAAACGGATGGTGGGCGACGCGGACTTCATGATGCGCAAGGACGACCTGCGCGAGGCGATTGCCTACATCGCGGCGCACCCGGCCATCCGCGACGTGCTGCTCACCGGTGGCGACCCGCTCGTGTTCTCGGACGGACAACTCGCGTGGCTCCTCGGCGAGCTCAAGGCGATCCCGCACGTCGAGGTGGTCCGCATCGGGAGCCGCCTGCCGGTCGTCAACCCGATGCGGATCACGCCGGGCCTGTGCGACGTGCTCCGCGCGCACGCGCCCGTGTGGGTCAACACGCACTTCAACCACCCCCGCGAACTCACGCGCGAGGCGGCCGAGGCGTGCGCGCGCCTCGCCGAGGCCGGCGTGCCGGTCGGCAACCAGACCGTCCTGCTGGCCGGCATCAACGACGACGCGGGCACGCTGAAGGCGCTCGTCGAAGGGCTTGTCGCGATGCGGGTCCGGCCGTACTACCTCTACCACGCGCAACTCATCGGCGGCACGGCTCACCTGCGGACGCCCATCGAGGCGGGCATGGCGCTCATGAAGCGCCTCCGCGGCCACACGACGGGCTTCGCCGTGCCAGCCTACGTGCTCGACACGCCCGACGGCAAGGTGCCGCTTACGCGCGACTACGTGCTCGGCCGGGCCGGCGACCATGTCGTCATGGAGACGACGCGGGGCACGCTCTGGGCCGAGCCCAACCCGCTTCCCGCCGACTACGACGGCCCGCGCCTGCCCGAGATCGGGATGCCGGCCGAGGCGCGGACCGTCCCGACCGGCGCGCCGACGTTCGTCTACAGCGCGCCCACCGAACCGCCTGGAAGACGCTGAACGAGACTCACCCCACATCCGCTTGGCGTTCGGGGCGTCTCGTTCGTACCTACAGGGCTCTTGCCAAGCCTACCGCGCCTCGCGGCGGCTCGGACCTTCTGCTGGCACCGTCGCCGTTGTCCCCCGCTTGAATGCGTTTCGCTCCCTTTCTTTCGCTCGGCGCCATCGTCGCGCTCTCGGCCTTCACGCCGCTCGTCAGCGCCGGCGTAACGCTCTCGAACGAGAGCTCCAGCACGATCGCCCTCGTCTACGCGTCGACGTGCGACGAGGACACGTGGGGCGAGGACCTGCTCCCTGTCGACATCCTCGAACCGGGTGCCGAGGCCGAGATCACCGTCGACGCCGGCTGCTGGGACTTCAAGGCGATCACGGACAGCGGCCAGGAGCTCGAGCACTTCGGGATCGTCCTGGACGAGGGCGACGCCGTCGCATGGGTCGTCAGCGACGACGAGTAAGTCGAGCCGCCGCCAGGATTCCGGTGCCCGGTTCTCCTCGGAGGGCCGGGCGCTGCCCGTTCCGGCGAGCAGGAGCGGATGGCAGCGCGCCCGCGCCATCGTGCGCATATTGGGCACGGACGCCCTCATGCACCGCCGGCTGCCCCGATGTCCACGACCCCGCCCGACACACCCGATGTCCTTCCGGCCTCGCTCGCCCTCGTGGGCCTGAGCGGCGGCACGATGCGCTACGCCGAGGTCCAGCCCGGCGGCCCGGCCGGGCCGCGCCTGCTGCGCCTCGGGTCGTGCGACTTCGACCTCGACGCCGAGGCGGCCGTCTTCGGGGCGAGCCCGCCCGACGCGCTCGCCGTCCTCGCGGACGCGCTCCGCGACGTGTTTGCCGGGAGCGCCGCGCGTTCGCTCATCGTCGCTACGCCGGCGACGGCCACGACGACGTTCCTCACGCCGCTGCCGTCCGATCTCGACGCAGACGCCCGTGACGAGCAACTCCGGCAGGAGGCCGCGCTCCTCGCCGACGTGCCGCCGGCGACGCCGGTCCGCGTCCGCGCCGTACCGGTCCGCGCCGAGGCGACGGCCGAGGGCGAGCGGCGGTGGTACCACGTGCTCCACGTGAGCGAGGGCGTGCATACCCGCCTGGGGCGCCTCGCGGCAGCCCTCGGCGTGCCGTCGTACGACGTCGCCGATGCGGGCCGCGCCGCGGCGGCGGTCGTCCGTGAGCTCTCCGCGTCCGGGCTCGGAGCGTCTGGGCCGGGCCGGGCCGACCTTGTCGTCGGGGTGTACGGCGGGCACACCGAGGTCGCGGTCGTCCGCGACGGCGCGCTCGTGTTCGGGCACCACGGCGTGGGGGCGACGCCCGAGGACACGGCCTACTTCGCGCTCGCCGCGCTCGACGCCGCCGGGTTCGACGCCGCTTCCGTCGGGCGCCTGTTCGCCTACGGCGACGCAGTCGGCGAGGTCGGCGAAGACGGACCCGCCCGGCTCGCGCTGCTCGGGCACCTCACGGGCGTCCCGGCGGTCCCGCTGGACGCGCTCCCACTGTTCGGCCGGCCCGTGGGCGGGGCGTCGGCGTGGGAACTGGCCGCGTTCGCGCCCGTGCTCGGGGCCGCCCTCGGCCCCGGCGCTCCGGCCGCGGCACCTGCGGCCGCCACTGAGACCTGACGTGCGCATCATCGGCGGGACGCACTCGGGGCGGACACTCGCGGCCCCGCCCGGCCGCGGCACGCGGCCGACGTCGGACCGAGTCCGCGAGGCGCTCTTCAACCTCCTCTCTGCACGGACACGGCTCGCCGGGGCCGACGTGCTGGACCTGTTCGCCGGATCGGGCGCGCTGGGGCTCGAAGCGCTCAGCCGCGGAGCAGCCAGCGCCACGCTCGTCGAGCGCCACGGGCCGACACTGGCCGTCGCACGGGCCAACGCCGCGGCGCTCGGCTTCGCCTCCGCCGTCCGGCCGGTCCGCGCCGACGTGCTCGCGTTCCTCCGCCGGCCCGCTCGTCCGTTCGGGCTCGCGTTCGCGGACCCGCCCTACGACCTCGCCGAGATCCCCGCCCTGCCGGCGCTCGTCCGCCCGCACCTCGCCCCCGACGCCCTCTTCGCGCTCGAATACGACACCCGCCATGACTTCACCGCTGCCCCCGGCCTCGTCCTGACGCGCGCCTACGGGCAGACGGTCATTAGCCTCTTCGAGGCGACCGCGTAACAGTGCCCGGGCGCGGACGCCCGGACGCCTGGGTACAGACGCCTGGGCACCCCGCAAATACAACTCCCCTGTCATCCTGAACTCGATTCAGGATCTGCCTTTCTGCATTTCCTCGCCGAGGCATAAAAAGGCGAAAGACAGATCCTGAATCGAGTTCAGGATGACACAGTCACAGGGGTGCGCTGGTTCAGCATGTCCTGCCTCGAACGGGGCGCGGTCGCCCGGGCGCGGACGCCTGGGCGCGGACACCGGGGCAACGACCGCGTGTGGGCGACGTGGCGCGTGGCGGATGGCCTCGCGGCGCGGCGAGGGCACACCACGGTGTGCCCCTACAGGTGTCGACATGGGACCGTCTGCCACTGGCCACTGCCCACCGGTCCGGGTATCCCGGTGGCGATCTTCCGATTCCCGACCTCCGATCCCCACATGCGCCTCGCCCTCTACCCCGGCACGTTCGACCCCGTCACGTTCGGGCACCTCGACGTGCTGGAGCGCGCCCTGCACGTGTTCGACCGGATCGAGGTGACGGTCGCCGTGAACGCAGCCAAGACGGCGCTCTTCACGACCGACGAGCGCGTCGCGCTCGTCGAGGCGAGCCTCGCCGGCATCGACGGCGCGGATCGCGTGCACGTCTCGGCGTTCGAGGGGCTCCTCGTGGACCACGCCCGCGCGATGGGTGCCGTGGCGCTCGTGCGCGGGCTCCGGCAGGTGTCGGACTTCGACTACGAGTTCCGGATGGCGCTCGCCAACCGCCGGCTGTTCCCGGACCTCCAGACGGTCTTCCTGATGCCGGGCGAGGCGCACACGTTCGTCGCGGCGAGCATCGTCCGCGAGATCCACCGGTGGGGCGGCGACGTGACGTCGTTCGTGCCCGCGCCCGTCGTCCGGGCCCTCGCCGGGCGCCCCGGCCGGCCGGCTGCGGACGCTCCGGCGGCCCTGTGACCGGCGACCTGATGGACCTGGCCCGGGCCGCAGCCCTCGCGGGCGGCCAGGCGATCCTCCCGTTCGTCGGGCGTCCCGTCCCGGCCGACGCTAAGGCGGACGGATCGCCGCTGACCGCGGCCGACCTCGCGGCGCACCACGCGATCCTGGGCGTCCTCGCCGCGTCCGGCCTGCCGGTCCTCTCGGAGGAATCCGCCCCCGACGACGTGGCCGGGCTCGCCTCGTGGACGCGCTTCTGGTGCGTGGACCCGCTCGACGGGACGAAGGAGTTCGTCGCCGGCCGCCCCGAGTTCACCGTCAACGTGGCCCTCGTCGAGAGCGGCTTCCCGACGCTCGGCATCGTCCACGTGCCCGTCTCGGGCGTGACGTACGGCGGCTCGGCCCGAGGCGCGTGGACGGAGACGCCGGGCGAAGAGCGGCGCGCAATCCGGACACGCGAGCCCGAGCCGGGGCGCCTCGTCGTCGTGGCGAGCCGGAGCCACGCCGGCCCGGCCGTGGATGCCATCCTCGCTGCCGTCCGCGCAGACGGGCGGGCCACCGAGACGGCCTCGATGGGGTCGTCGCTCAAGTTCTGCCTCGTCGCCGAAGGCGCGGCCGACCTCTACCCGCGGACCGGGCCGACGATGGCGTGGGACACCGCCGCGGCGCAGGCCGTCGTCGAAGCTGCCGGCGGGGCCGTCTGCACGTGGAGCGGCGCGCGCCTCGCGGTTCGCCCGGCGCGCCTGCTCAACCCGCCCGTCGTGACGTGGGGCAGCGCGGCCGTCGCCCGGGCGTGGCCGCGGTGGTCGGACGGGGTCGCCCCGGACGTGTCCGCGCGCCGGTAGCTTTCGGCATGACGGACGCGCACCTCCACGCCCTCGAAGCCGAGTCCATCGGCATCCTCCGCGACGTCGCGGCCTGCGTCGAGCGGCCCGTGATGCTGTTCTCGGGCGGCAAGGACTCGGTCGTGATGGCGCACCTCGCGCGCAAGGCGTTCTGGCCCGGCCCGGTCCCGTTCCCGCTCCTGCACGTCGACACCGGGCACAACTTCCCCGAGACGGTCGCCTTCCGCGACGCGCTCGTCGCCCGGCACGGCTTGCGGCTCGTCGTCGCGAGCGTGCAGAGCGCCATCGACCGCGGGCTCGTCCGCGAGGAGAGCGGCCCCGAGGCGAGCCGCAATGCACTCCAGTCGGCCGTCCTCCTGGATGCGCTCGCGGCCGGCGGCTACCGGGCCGCCTTCGGAGGGGGCCGCCGCGACGAGGACCGCGCGCGCGCCAAGGAGCGCGTCGTGTCGCTTCGGGGGCGGCACGGGCAGTGGGAGCCGCGCCGGCAGCGCCCCGAGGTCTGGGCGCTGTACAACCTCAACGTCCGCCCCGGCGAGAGCCTCCGCGTGTTCCCGATAAGCAACTGGACCGAGGCCAACGTCTGGCAGTACGTCGCCCGCGAGCGCCTCGACCTGCCGACGCTCTACGCCGCCCATGAGCGCGAGGTCGTGGACCGCCGTGGGACGCTCCTCGCCACGAGCGAGTGGCTCACACTCCTGCCCGGCGAGACGCCCGAGACGCGCACCGT
>JANPJI010000269.1:0-4249 GCA_031425425.1 Rubricoccaceae bacterium | reverse complement strand
GCCGGTGTTCATCTTCCAGTTTCCGAGGACGATCATCAGGGTTGAGGGGTGGATGGGCCGGAGGCCTTCTCCCACGCGGCGAGGATCTCCTCGGCGTGGTGGGCCGTCTTCGGGCGCTTGAACACGTGAACGACCCGGCCGTCCGGGCCGATCAGAAAGGTCGTCCGCATCAGGCCGACGAGGATCTTGCCGTAGAACGACTTCTCGCCCCAGACGCTGTACTTGTCGAGGATGGCACGGTCAGGGTCGGCGACGAGCGGGAACGGGAGGCCATAGCGGCCCGCGAAGCGCTCGTGGCTGGCCGAGTCGTCCGCCGAGACCCCGATGACGGCGATGCCCGCCGCGTCGAGCGCGTCGGTCCGGTCGCGGAGGTTGCACGCCTGGGCCGTGCATCCAGGCGTGTCGTCCTTGGGGTAGAAGTAGAGCGCGACGGGCCGGCCGCGAAAGTCTGACAGGCGAATCGTCTCGCCGGTCTGTGTCACCCCCTCGAAGTCAGGCGCGAGGTCGCCAGGAACAGGCATCATGTGGGAAATGGGAATCGGGGATCAATCGCCGCACGACCGGACCGTGACGTAGAAAGCGTGCTGTGCCCTCGCTTCGCCGCGTGCATCACCCCGCATCGGTCCACCCGCGGACGTGGTCGAGCGCGGCGTAGGCCGTCAAGTCGATGTGGAGCGGGGTGACCGAGACGTAGCCGTCGGCGACGGCGGCCGTGTCGGTGTCGACGCCGTCATCGAGGTCCACGAAGCGCCCGCCGAGCCAGTAGTAGGGCCGGTCGAACGGGTCGCGGCGCTCGTCGAAGGCTTCCTCCCAGCGCGAGCGCGCCTGCCGCGTCGTCCGCATCCCGCGGAGCGCCTCGGGCGGTCCACCGGGGACATTGACGTTGAGCAGCACGTCCGGCGGGAGGCCGTCGGCGAGGACGCGCTCGGCGAGCACGCGGGCTGTCTGGCCGGCCGCCTCGAAGTCCGTCGGGCGCCAGTCGCCGTGCGACACGGCGATCGCCGGGATGCCGAGGATCGTCGCCTCGGTCGCGGCTGAGACGGTCCCCGAGTACATCACGTTGACTGCCGTGTTGGGGCCGTGGTTGATGCCCGACACGACGAGGTCCGGCGGCCGCGGCAGCAGCTTCTGGACGGCGATCTTGACGCAGTCGGCGGGGGTGCCCGTGACGGCGCGCGCCCACACCGGCCCGCACGCGCCCTCGAAGCGCCACGTGTGGACGCGCATCGGCGTCCGGATCGTGATGGCGTGGCCGACGGCGCTCTGCTCCTCGAACGGGGCCACGACGGCGAGCGTCCCCAGCCCATCGAGCGCGCACGCGAGCGCGACGAGGCCGGCCGCGTCGATGCCGTCGTCGTTGGCGAGTAGGATGAGCGGGCGGTCGGCCGGGGCGTCGAGAAGGTCCATTCGGGAAAGCGTCGGAGTGTGGGAGCGTCGGGTCTGGCAGGCGTACAGGCGCGTCGCGGCCTTGTTCTCCAGAACCTGGCCCAGAGGACCTCGTCGACCACGCGGAGGTTCAGTAGCTCTCGTCCGCGCTCGGGAACGCCGCAGAGCGGACGTCGGCGACGTAGGCCGCCGCAGCCTCCACGACGGTGTCGGCGAGGGCGGCGTAGCGGCGCACGAAGCGCGGGTGGAACTCTTTCGTGAGCCCGAGCAGGTCGTGGGTGACGAGGACCTGGCCCGAGCAGTCCGGCCCGGCCCCGATGCCGATCGTCGGCGCGTGCAGGATTTCCGTCGCCTCGCGGGCCAGCGCGGCCGGGATCTTCTCCAGCACGACGGCGAACACGCCGGCCTCATCGAGCAGCCGGAGGTCGGCGCGGAGCGCGTCGGCCTCGGCGTCCTCGCGGGCGCGGACGCGGTACGTCCCGAACTGGTAGATGCTCTGCGGCGTCAGCCCGAGGTGGCCCATGACCGGGATGCCGGCGTCGAGGATGCGCGTGACGGACTCCAGCACCTGCCGGCCTCCTTCGAGCTTGACCGCGTGCGCCCCGGTCTCCTTCATGACCCGGATCGCTGAAGCGAGCGCCTCGCGTGAGTTGCCCTGGTAGCTCCCGAACGGCAGGTCCACGACCACGAGCGCCCGCGTGACGCCGCGGACGACGCACTGCGCGTGGTACACCATCTGGTCCAGCGTGACGGGCAGCGTCGTCTCGTGGCCGGCCATCACGTTGGACGCCGAGTCGCCGACGAGCAGCACGTCCACGCCGGCCGCGTCGAGCAGCCGCGCCGAGGTGTAGTCGTAGGCCGTCAGCATCGCGATGCGCGTGCCGGCGGCCTTCATCTCGTGGAGCGTCTGCGTCGTCACGCGGCGCGTCGTGTCATTTCCGGTGACGCCGAGGGGCTCCGCGCTGACGGTCTGCGTGGTCACGGTCTGCGTGCTCATCCGGTCGTGCGGACGCGCCGCGGGGGTGGGACGGGAGGATACGCGTGCGGGCACCGGCCTCACGACCAGTGCCCGCACACGGAGGGGGCCGAGGCGCGGCTAGTTGTTGCCCGGTGCCGGCGTGCCCGAGGCACCCGGCGCGGGGCGTGCGCCGCCCGGAGCCGTCACGCCGGCCGGCGGTGCCGCCGCGGGGTCGATCCCGAGCCGCCGCATGACGGCCTCGGTGATGTTGACGATGCGGTCGCTGGCGTAGAGGAACACCGGCGCGTTGTTGGCCACCGTCGGCAGCACGAGGTCGATCGACTGCGCCGCGGCCTCGGCCTGGATCATCTCGTCGACGCGGTTGAGGACCGGCTGGAGCAGGCGCGCCTCGACGTACGAGAGGTACTGGATGCCCTGCTGCTCGGCCTGCTCCATCTGGCCCTGGAGCTGGAGCATGGCCGCCTCGCGCTCGCGGCGCGCCTCGGGCGTGGCGAGCGCGCTCGTGCGGAACGTCTCGTAGTCGGCGAGCTGGGTCTGGAGCGCCGTGTTGAGCGAGTCCTGCACGAAGCGGACGCGCGTGCCGACGGTCGTCTGCTGCTGGCCGAGCTGGGTCTGGACAGCGGCGAACTCGGGCATCCGGGTCACGACCTGGTCGGTGTCGATGTAGCCCACCTTGAAGGCGGCCTGCGCCTGGGCGGCCGCCGGAAGGACGAAGACGAGCGCGAGCGCGCCGAGGAGTCGAAGAGTCATCAGAGGACGGTGTGTCGAGGGAGGTTGAGGTGTCCGGCGATTACAGGCCGCTGCCACCGGCGGGCGCGTCACCGGCCGGGGCCGTGGTGCCCGGCCGCGTGCCGGCACCGACGTTGAGGCCGAGCGCGTCGATGACGCGGTCCGTGAGGTCGTTCCGGGGCCGGGCGAAGAGGAAGACGTAGTCGCCCGTGCGGTCGAACACGAAGTCGTAGTCGCCGTCGTTGGCGACGTTCTCGACGGCCGTGAGGAGGCGCTCCTGGACCGGCCGCAGGCGTGACTGCTGCTCGCGAAACAGCTCGCCCTCGGGCCCGAAGTAGCGGCGGCGGAGCGCGTCGGCGGACTGCCGGCGGGCGGTGATCTCGGCGAGGCCGCGGTCGCGCTCCTCGGCGGTGTAGAGGATCTCGCGCGCAGCGAAGCTGGCCTGGAGGCCGTCCGCCTCGACGCCTACGGCGTCGACCTCGGCCTGCCACTGGCCCGCGAGGCGGTCCAGCTCCTGCTGCGCCGTCCGGTACTCGGGCATCAGGTCCAGGATGCGCTCGGAGTCGACGAAGGCGAGCTTCTGCTGGGCGGCGGCGGGCACCGCCACAGCGAGCATCGCCGCGAAGGCGAACAGCGTGCGGGCCGGGCAGCCGAAGTGTGCAGTCGGGGTCATGGTCGTCAGGAGCCGCCTCCGAGGGTGAACTGGAAGTTCCACTTGGGCTGGCCGTCGCCGCTCACGCCCGGGATCGGGGCGAAGGAGTCGATCTGGCGGCCGTACGTGAGGTCGACGAGCCCGAGGATGGGCAGGAAGACGCGCGCGCCGACGCCGGCCGAGCGGTAGAGCCGGGCGGGGTCGTAGTCGCTGAAGCTGTCCCACGTGTTCGCCGCATCGAGGAAGAGGTACGGCGCGAACGTGAGCTGGGGCGTCTGGAGGGCGAGCCACTGCACCTCGGCCTGGTACTTGTTCAGGATCCGCCCGCCGACCGGCGTTTCGTCCTCGCGCGGGCCGATGGACTGGCTCGGATAGCCGCGCATGAACACGAGGTCCTTGCCGAAGCCCTGGAGCGTGCCCTGGTTGGCTTCGAGGGCGGTCCCGCCGATGAGGTACCGCTGGAACTGGACATCGTCGCCGGTGAGCGAGCCGATGTAGCCGAA
>JANPJI010000268.1:0-2084 GCA_031425425.1 Rubricoccaceae bacterium | reverse complement strand
CCTGCTCGAAGACCTCGACGAACGTCCGCCCGATGATCTTGCGCTTCTCCTCGGGGTCGGCCACGCCGGCGAGGCGCGAGAGGAACAGCTCGGACGCGTCGACGGCCACGAGGTCGATCTCGAACCCGTCGCGGAACGTGGCCTGGACTTGCTCGAACTCGCCCGCCCGCAGCAGCCCGTTGTCTACGAACACACACGTCAGCCGGTCGCCGACGGCGCGGGCGATGAGCGCTGCGGCCACCGACGAGTCCACGCCGCCGGAGAGGCCGAGGATCACGTGGTCGTCGCCGACGAGGGCCGCGATCTCGGCCGTCTTGTCGTCGATGAACGAGCCCGTCGTCCAGTCGCCGCGGCAGCCACAGACGCCGAGGACGAAGTTGGACAGCATTCGCGCGCCGTCGGCGGTGTGGACCACCTCGGGGTGGAACTGGACGCCGGCGACGTGGGCCGTGTCGCCCGTGCCGGCGACGGCGGCGAGCGGGGCCGAGTCGGTCTCGGCAATGGCGTGGAAGCCGTCCGCGAGGCGCGTCAGGCGGTCGCCGTGGCTCATCCAGACCGTGCTGTCGGCCGTGACGCCCGCCAGGAGCGGGTGCGGCGGGCCCACCGTCCGCAGCGCGGCGCGCCCGAACTCGCGGTGGTCGCTCGCCTCGACGCTGCCGCCGAGCGAGCGCGTGATCGCCTGGAGCCCGTAGCAGATGCCGAGCACGGGAACGGGCGCGCCGGTCTCGGGATGTGCGAGCGCCAGCAGCGCGGGGTCCACCTGCGGCGCGCCGTCGTCGTACACCGAGGCGGGTCCGCCGGAGAGGATCAGCCCGACGGGCGAGAGCGCCGCGATCTCCGCGGCCGGCTTCGTACACGGGTGGATCTCGCAGTAGACGCCCGCCTCGCGGACGCGCCGCGCGATGAGCTGCGTCGTCTGGCTGCCGAAGTCGAGGATGGCGACGATCTGGTGCTGCATGGCGGGTCGGAGGAGATGCCCCCGACGGGCCGTGCGGGATGGCCAATCTAGCGCCTCGGTGCGGCGCACCCGGCTACCGGAGCACCTGCCCGATGCGGATCAGGTTGCCGTCCGGGTCCACGACGGCGAACTCTTTCATGCCCCACGGCTTCACCCCCGGCGCGTCCTGGCGCGGGATGCCCGTCCGCGGCAGCCCCGCCGACGCGAACGCGTCGTACACGGCATCCACGTCCGAGACGCGGATGTAACACCCGGCGGACGACTCGGCAGGCACGAGCGCCTCGTGGGTGAAGAAGTGGATCTCGACCGTGCCCCGGCGCAGGACGGCATACGTGTCGGCGGGTCGTTCGCCTTCGAAGCCGAGCCGCCCGTAAAAGGCGAGCGTGTCGCTCAGAGAACGGCTCGGCAGGGTCGGGATGGACAGATCGGCGGGCTGCATCGGGCGGGGCGGTGGAGGTAGGCAGGCACCGCGCGGTCGTCGTGGGTGCCTGGGCGAACCTGCTGCGCGCTGGCGCCACCTGCGTGTCATTCCCACTTTCTGCGGCCGAATGCCGCAGCGGGATGCAGCAGCTGGGAGCGCCGGGCCGGCCGCCTTATCCCCCGATCGACGCCCTGTACTCGTCCGCCGACATGAGCGCCTCGACGTCCGCCGGGTTGGTCGGGCGGAGCTTGACCATCCAGCCGGCCCCGTACGGGTCCTGATTGACCGTCTCCGGGGCACCGTCGAGTGCGTCGTTGATCGCCTCGACGGTCCCCTCGATGGGCGCGAAGAGCTCCGAGACTGTCTTGACCGCCTCGACGGTCCCGAACGGTGCCTCGGCGGCGACGACGGTCCCGACGGGCTGGATCTCGACGAACACGATGTCGCCGAGTTCGCCCTGGGCGTAGTCCGTGACGCCGACCGCGGCGAGGCCGTCGGCGTCGAGGCGGACCCACTCGTGGTCCTTGGTGTAGCGGCAGTCGGAAGGCAGATTCATCGGGATTGGGGATACGGGATGCGGGTTGTGCTGGACGGCTGAGAGAGCTTCTGCCCATCCCGAATGCCCCGTCCCGCTTCCCCTCATTCGGGCGTGAGCTCGATGCGTTCGAGGAACTTGGTGTCGTAGTCGCCCGCCCGGAAGCGGTC
>JANPJI010000267.1:0-4903 GCA_031425425.1 Rubricoccaceae bacterium | reverse complement strand
GGGGTCCTCCTCGATGAGCTCGGTCCCGGTGATGTCGCCCGGCATGAGATCCGGCGTGAACTGGATGCGGCTGAACGACAGGTGCAGCGCGTCCGCGAGCGAGCGGATGAGGAGCGTCTTGGCGAGCCCCGGCACGCCGATGAGGAGGGCGTGCCCGCGCGCGAGCAGCGTCACGAGGAGCCCTTCGACGGCCTCGTCCTGGCCGACGACGTGCGTGCCGATCTCGGCGCGGAGCCGGCGTGCCGCGTCGGCGAGGGACCGGGCCGCAGCCGGGTCGGTCGGGTCGATGGGCATCAGGGCGCGCCCGCGGCCGACGCGGTGGGTGAGGCCGGCACGTAGCGGTCGGTGGCGCGGATGTCGACGTACGTCTGCCGCTTGAGGCTGTCCACCCACTCCCGGAGGACTCGCTGGCGCTTGTCCTGAAGCGTGTAGCCCGAGAGGAGCGCGTAGTCGTCGGCGAGGCTGAGCGTGTGGGCGGGCGTCCGCTTCTGGAGGAGCACGAAGTGGAGCACGTTGGACTGGTCGAGCAACTGCACCGGGGCGACGCCCGACACCTCGTCGACCGTCATCGTGTCGACGGTCGCCTTCCACGCCGCGCCGAGGGCGTCGAGGCGCAGGTCGCGCTCGCCGGTCCGGGGGTCCGAGACGAACCCGCCGCGCGCGGCGCTGTACGGGTCCTCGGAGTGGCGGCGCGCGATGGCCTCGAACGGGACCCGGTGGGTCACGACGGAGTCGCGGAGCGTTTCGAGCAGCGCCCGCGCCTCGGCGAGGTCGGACGTTGCCTGCGAGATCGGGACGAGGACGTGCGAGAACGAAATGCGCTCGCCCGTCCGCTCGTCGAGGCGCAGCACGTGGAAGCCGAACCGCGTCTCGAAGGCCTGCGAGAGGCCGCCCGGCTGGAGCGCCGCCGAGGCCGCGACGAAGGTCGGGTCCAGGTCGCGGGTGGCGAAGTTGCGGTAGGCCCCGCCGTTTTTGGTCCCGTCGCGGTTGGTGTTGCCGGGGTCGGTGGAGTGGCGGTTGGCGAGCTCGGCGAGCGTGGCCTGACCTGCCGAGACCGAGTCGCGGAGCGCCTGCGCGAACGCCCGCGCTCGGTCCCGCGCGCCCGTGCTGGCCGCCGGCGCGCGGACGATGTGGGCCACCCGCACCAGCTCGGGCACCTCGGGGCGCTCGGCTGCGGGGATCAGGTCGAACCACGCCTCGACCTCGCTCGGCGTCACGGCGACATCCCGGAGCCGCCGCCCGCGGTACTGCTGGAGCAGGATGTCGTCGCGGACCTCCTCGCGGAACGACTCGCGGATGTCGGCGATCGGGCGGCCGTACGCCTCTTCGAGCGCGGCCTGCGAGCCGGTCTGCTCGACGAGCTGCTGCACGTTGCGCTCCACCTCGTCGTTGACCTGCGCCTCGGTCGCCGTGACCGTCGTGTCGCGGCGCGCGTTGTCGATCAGGATCCGGCGGTCGACGAGCTGGTCGAGGGCGCGGCTCCACAGGTCCGGCGTGACGGCCGCCTGCTGCTGCGTCGCCGCCTGCTGCGCGAGCGCGTCGACCTCGGAGTACAACACCACCTGGTCGCCGACGACGGCGGCGATGCCGTCGAGGCGCGTGCCGGACGGGACCGGCTGCGCATAGACGCCGGGGGCAGCCGCAAGGGCCGCGAGAACAAACAGAACTGGGAAACGCATGAACGGGGCGATGGAAAACGAGGCGGCCGGGGCTACCGGACGCGGAGGGTGTTGCGGGCGACGGCTTCGGCCCGGAGGCGCTCAACGAGCCGGGACCCCGCATCCGTGCGCAGCCGGACCGCGAGGCGCTCGGCGATCTCGCCGCGGACGGCCGCGAGCGGGAGCACGGCCCCGGCCGGAAGCCGGTCGATGAGCTGGACGACGTGCAGCGTCTCGCCGGAGGCGATGGTGGCGACGGACGGGCCGGGCGTGAGCGATTCAACGGCCCGCCCGAGCGCCTCGTCGGCCGCGGCGAGCCGCGACTGGACGACGAACGTCGCGGCGAGCGCCGTCACTCCAGCGGCGTCGTCCGAGAACTCGCGCGCGGCGAGCGCGAACGTCGAGTCCGGGCTGGCCGACGCGGCGACGCGCCGGAGCGCGTCGCTCGCGCCTCGGGCGCGGTCCTCGCGGCGCGGCCCGCTCACCCGCAGGGCGCGGACGCGCACGGCGGGCTCGGCGAGCGTGAAGTCGGCCCGGTGGCGGGCGTAAAAGGCGCGGACGGCAGCATCGGTGGGGGCCACGGTGCTGTCGGCGTAGAGCCGGTCCAGCGCGGCGGCCTCCAGCACCGCCCGCTCGGCCTCGGCGAGACGCTCGCGGACGGCCGGGTCTGCAGGCAGGCCCGCGGCGCGAGCGTCCTGGACGAGGAGCGCGCGGCGGACCCACGGGTCCACGACCGCGCGCCGCGCCTCGGCGCTGTCGAGCCCCGCCGGGACGGCCGCGAGCGCCTGGGCGACGTCGGCCTCGGTCAGCACGGCGTCGCCGACCTGGGCCGCGACGTCAGTGGCCGGGGCCGGCGCTTCGGTCCGGCACGCCGCGAGGGCGAGCGGGCCGAGCGCCAGCAGAGTGAGCGCCGGCAGCGCGAGTGCGAGGCGGGCGGGCCGCCTCACCCGCCGACGCTCGCCGCGCCGGTCGACGCCGGCCGCGGCGGCCCCACCGGCGGGATGCGTGCCGGGAAGGTCTCGGCCTCATAGCGCTCGCGAAGCCGCGCCTCCCACGCGCGCTCCAGGTCCTCCTGGTAGCCCGAGATGAGCTCGGCGCGCGCCTCGTCGAACGTCTTCTCGCGGGCGGGCTCGATGCCCTCGTAGACGTACACGGCCAGCCGGCTCCGCTCCGCGACGACGTCCGTGTTCTCGCCGGGGTTGAGCCCCAGCACGCGGTCCAGCGCCGTCTGCGTCGAGTCCGAGACGTAGACCGTGTCCAGGCGCAGGTTGAAGCGGCCGCCGGCGTGCGTGGCGTAGATCTCGGCCGGCGTCCGGCCCGCCGCCAGCTCGGCCACGACGACGTGGAGGATCGAGTCGCCGGGCGTGCGGAAGGCGAGCGCGCGGCGGCGGTCCGGCCAGCGGTACTGCCCGCGGTGCGAGGCGTAGTAGGCGCGCAGACCGGGCTCGTCGTCCTTGGCGGGCGTCCACACGCTGTCCTCGGCGGCGCGGAAGTACAGCACGCCGTCCGAGTAGCTCCGGAAGATGCGCGCGAACTCGGGGTCGCGCGTTTCGAGCGCGGCCACGGCCTGCTCGACCGACCGCTCGTCGGCGTAGTCCTCGGCGACGGCGACGAGCGTCTCGACCGGGTTCTCGCCGACGCGCGTGCGGCGGTACACCTCGCGCAGCCGGTCCACGGTCAGCACGGTGTCGCCGATGGTGGCGAACGTCTGGCCCGCGAACGTCCCGAAGCCGTCGCGCGTGGCGCGGACGTAGGCCGAGTCGGCGGGGAACTGGTTCAGCGCAGCGCGGACGACCTCGGCGTCGAACGAGCCGCCGTTCTCCTGGCGGAACGAGCGGCCGAGCGCGCGGCGCTTGATGGCCGTCTGCGGCAGCCGCAGGGCGGTTTGGCGGAGGTCGTCGTAGGACGCCTCGAAGGTCGGCCGCGGGATGCGGGCCGTGAGCTGGATGAGGTGGGTGCCGAACTGCGTCCGCACCGGCGGCGAGACGTCGCCGGGATTGGCGAGCGCGAAGGCGGCCTCCTCGAACTGGGGCACCATGCGTCCCGACCCGAACGTGCCGAGGTCGCCGCCCTGCGGGGCCGAGCCGGGGTCCTGCGAGTACTGCCGCGCGAGCGCGCCGAAGTCCTCGCCCGCGGCGACGCGCGCCCGCAGCGCCTCGATCTCGGCGAGGGACGCCGCGGTGTCGGCGGGCGTCGCACCCGCCGGGCGCAGCAGGATGTGCCGGGCCTGGACCTCGCCTTGGGCGGGCCGGCGGTCCATCACCTCGAGCAGGTGGAAGCCGAACTGCGTCCGCACCGGCCCGGCCATCTGCCCGACGGGCGTGTTGTACGCGGCGTTCTCGAACGGGAGGACGGTCATGCCGCCGGTGAAGTAGCCCAGCGCGCCGCCGTTCTGGGCCGCGGACGGGTCCTGCGAGTAGCGCCGGGCGGCCGCCTCGAACGTGTACGCCCCGGCGGCGATCGAGTCGCGGATGGCCGCGGCGCGGCGGTAGGCCGCGAGCGAGTCCGGAGCCGGTGCGTACGGACCGACGCGGATCAGCAGGTGCCGGACCGAGACCTGCTCGGCCTGCTTGTCGTAAATGTCCCGGACGATGGCGTCGAGGATCTGGCGGTCCGTGAAGTACGGGCCGGCGAGCTGGTCGCGGTACTCGGCGACCTCGGCGACGTACGCCGAGTCGCGGTCGTAGCCGGCCGCGCGCGCGGCGAGCACCTTGAGCTGGAACGAGACGTAGCGCTCCAGGAAGTCCACGCGGCGCTCGATCGGCGTCATCAGCGTGTCTGCGACGGCGCTCTCGGTCGCGGCGTAGGCCTCCTCGAACTCGGTGAGGGTGAGCGTGTCGCCGGTCCACCGGGCGACGACCTGCGGGTCGGAGGAGAGGGAGGCCGTGCTGCTGCAGGCGGCGAGCAGGAGGACACTCGCGGCGGCGAGCGCGGCCCGCGATGGGCCAGCGAATCGAACGGTCATATCGGGTCGGAAAGCGTGAAATGAGGGCGCGCCCGGACGGCCCGCGACGCGCGAAGCTAGCCGCGCGGGCCGGCGTACCGGGAGGGACGCGGCCGAAACGGCTGCGAAGACCGTGTGCGTGTGCTGGCCGGCCGGGCACGGCGCGGTGCCCCGCACCGGCGGCGGTGCGAGATTGCCGTCCCACTCTCCGCGCCTCCATGCCGCAGCCCCTCTCTGTCGGCGTCGTCTTCGGCGGCGTCTCGCCCGAGCACGAGGTCAGCGTCATCACGAGCCTCCAGGC
>JANPJI010000266.1:0-5645 GCA_031425425.1 Rubricoccaceae bacterium | reverse complement strand
GCGTCGGGGAGGTAGGCGGCGACATCCTCGCCCGTGGTCTCGGTGAGCCCGTTAAAGGTGTAGCCATAGGTCGAGGCGATGTCCTGGAGCGTCTCGAAGCCGAGCTGGTCGTAGCGCGCGACGCCGTTCGGGAACCCCTGGGTGGGCACACTGCCGTCGGCGTCGGCGGCGAACTGGGCGAGCCCGCGGCCGTCGAGCGTGAACCGGCGGAACGTCTGACGCTCGGCCTCGGCACCGGCCTCGACGCGGTGCATCCCGAGGCGCGCCTCGACGCTCGCGCCAGCCTGCACGCTGGCCGCGCTCTGCCGGTCGTAGATCGTCGCCGGGGAGCCGGCCAGGCCGAACCCGCCGGGGACCGTCCTGGAGTTCGGGAAGAGGCCGCTGTCGTTCCTGTAGAGACGGACGTACGCGTCGTCCTGGAAGGCCACGTAGCGCTGGGCCGCGGCGTTCGCCTCGGCGTCGACGTCGCCGTAGAGGAGGGCGTCGGCGACATCGGGCGAGAACGCGCCGGGGTGGAGGACCGAGGCGGTTCCCTCGGCCGAGGCGCGCAGGCGGACCGTCACGCGGTCGGTCACGTCGGCCGCGACCTCGCCGAACGCGTTCGCCCCGTCGACGGTCTGCCGGGACAGCCCCGCTCCGTTGAGCAACCGCTGCCCGAACGCCCGGACAGGCGTCGGGGCCGTCGCCGAGGCGGTCCGCCGGACGAGCCCGCCACCGAGGCGCACGTCTACGGCCGAGGTCGGGGTGAAGACGGCGTGGCCGTGGAGCGCGAGGTCACGGAGCGGGTCGTCCTGCGCGCGTCCGCGCACGACGTCGGCCTCGGTGAGCGCCTGGAGCGCGTCGACTGGGAAGCTGGAAGCGAGACGCGACCCGACGGGCAGCGCGAGGGCGGCGCGGGCGTCGTCGAGGGAGAACGTCCGGCCCGCGCCGATCGCGGCGAGGGCTGCAGCCGTGGGGAACGGCACGAGGCGCGTCGTCCCGTCCGCGTCCACGACGGTGATCACCTGCGGGCTGTCGCGGAGCCTCGCCGCCGCGGCGTCGCTCAGGCGGATGGACTCGCCGGCCGACGGCACCGCGTCGCCAAGGCTTCGCACCTCCCCCGAAATCGACACGCCCCCGAACCGCCCGAGCGGACCGCGGACGGTCGCCGAGGCGACGCCCGCGCCGAACGCGTCGGTGGCCTCGGACGAGAGCCCTTCGAAGCGCGCCCCGAATGTGTCCGTGCCGCGCGCTGTCCGGACCGTTACGATCCCACCACCGGCCTCGCCGACCGGGGCGGGCACGAACCCGCCGAGCACGTCCACGGCATCGACGGCGGCGAACGGGACCTCGGGTGCGCCGAGCAGGCTCGCCGTGCTGGCTCCGAGCGGACCGCCGAGGCGCCGCACGCCGTCGACGACGAAGACGGGCTCGCGGCCGGTCCGCGACCGGAACACGAGCGCGCCCGTGGCGAGGTCGCGGCGGAACGCGGGCGCGAGCGCCGCGACCTCGCGGACCGACCGAAGCGGGAGGCCCCCCGTGTGGAGCCCGCGGAGGAACGGGGCGACGACGACAGACGAGTCCGATTCAACCCTCTCTACAATCGGCGTCTGTGCGAGCGCGCCTTGAGCCAGAAAAACGGCAACAACCAGCAGGACACGTCGCATCGGTAGAAGGGGGAGCGGATCTGCGAAGATGCCACCGGCGCGCGCGCGCGTGGCGGCCCGCCGGCCTCCGTTAGGGTGAAGACCCGGCACAGTCTCTGAAAGCGCTTCCACGATTCACGCTCGGTCCGGCTGTGTCGGGGCGCTAGCTTGGTCGACCCCTCTTCCGACCCGATGCTCCGCCGCCCGACCCGCCGTACCAAGATCGTCTGCACCCTCGGCCCGTCCGTGGCCTCCGTCGAGGGCATCCGCGCGCTCATCGGGGCCGGGATGGATGTCGCGCGGCTCAACTTCTCGCACGGCTCGCACGACGACCACCGGCGCATGATCGAGGTCGTCCGCGAGGAGGCGAAGCGGGCCGGCCGGCTCGTCCCGATCCTGCAGGACCTCCAGGGGCCCAAGATCCGCCTCGGGGCCGTCGCCGGCGGCGGCGTGCGCATCCAGCAGGGGCAGCCCCTCGTGCTCACGTCCGAGCCCGTCGACGAGGGCACGTCGCGGCGCGTGCACGTGAGCTACGACGCGCTCGCCGACGAGGTCGTCGAGGGCGGGCGCATCCTGATCGACGACGGCTACATCGAGGTCACCGTGACGCGCATCGACGGGCCGGACGTCCACGCCGAGGTCGTCGTCGGCGGCGTGCTCAAGAGCAACAAGGGCGTCAACCTGCCCAAGTTGCGCGCGGCGCGGCCGAGCCTCACCGAGAAGGACATCCGGGACCTCGCCTTCGGGCTCGCCCACGACGTGGACTTCATCGCGCTCTCGTTCGTGCGGACCGGCAGCGACGTCGCGGACCTCGTGCAGCGGATCCGCGCCAGCGCCAAGCGGATCGGGGTCGTGTCCAAGATCGAGAAGCCCGAGGCCGTCGAGGATTTCGAGGCCATCCTCGCGTGCTCGGACGGCATCATGGTCGCCCGGGGCGACCTCGGCATCGAGATCCCGATGCAGGAGGTGCCGGTCGTCCAGAAGCGCCTCATCCGCGCCTGTCTCGACGCGGCCAAGCCGGCCATCACGGCGACGCAGATGCTGGAGAGCATGATCGAGAACCCGCGCCCGACGCGCGCCGAGGCCACCGACGTCGCCAACGCCGTCTTCGACGGCACCGACGCCATCATGCTCTCGGGCGAGACGGCGGCCGGCAAGTATCCCATCCGGGCGGTCGAGGCGATGGACGAGATCGCGCGCACGGCCGAGGCCAACCGCAAGCTCCTCGGCGGGCGCGAGGGCACGCACGTCGCCACAGGCACCGTGGACCAGACGACCGAGGCCATCTCGCAGACGGCCGTGCGCCTCGCCGAGCAGGTCGGCGCGGCGGCCATCGCGTGCCTCACCCACAGCGGCTCGACGGCCCGCGCCATCGCCCGCCACCGGCCCGACGTGCCACTCTTCGCGTTCACGGACGACGCCGGCGCGCTCGGGCGCATCTCGCTCACGTGGGGCACGGACGCGATCCAGGTCCCACTCCAGACGACGACCGACGCCGGCCTGCGGTCGGTCCGCGAGGGCCTCCTCGCCGGCGGCCACGTCGCCCCCGGCGACCGCGTGGTCGTCACGGCCGGTCTGCCGCTCGTCGCCGTCGGGCAGACGAACATGGTCCACGTGATGACGGTCGAGTAGAGGAGATTCTTGACGGTAGGGGCGCGCCCCGGCGCGTTCCTTGAGCCGAACCCGCCGTCATCGCGATGCCCGCTCCTGCCCGTGTCCTCATTGTCGGCGGAGGCATCGGCGGGCTGGCCCTCGCGAATGCGGTGCAGCGCGTCGGGATCGCGTTCGACGTGGTCGAGCGGGCTCCGGCGCTGGGCGAGGTCGGCGCGGGAATCGGGCTCTCGCCGGCCGCGCTGCGCGTGTTGGACGTGCTCGGGCTCGGGGCGAGCATCCGCGCGGCCGGCCATGCCTTCTCTGGCATCGTCCTCGCCGACCGGCACCTCCGCGTGCGCCGCGCGATCGCGTCGAGCGAGCCCGTGGTGTGCATCCACCGCGCCGAGTTGGTCCGCGTGCTGAGCGAGGGCCTGCCGGCCGAGCGCGTCCACCTCGGCCGCGAGGCGGTCGGAGCCGAAACCGGGCCGGATGCGGCCCACGTCACCTTCGCCGACGGCGCGCGCGAGGCCGCGGCGTGCGTCGCCGTGGCCGACGGCATCGGGTCGGCCATCCGCCGCGCGACGTTCCCCGACGTGCGCGTGCGGCCCATCGGGCAGACGATCTGGCGCGGCATCGCCGAGGCGCCCGTGCCGGATGTGCTCCGGGGCGCGTTCGTCGAGATCTGGGACGGCGGGCTGCGCTTCCTGACGGTGCCGATGGACGCCCGGCGGACGCTCTGGCTCGCCGTCCGCCCCGAGGCGCCCGGCGGGCACGACGACCCCGCGACCGTCCGCGACGACCTCTGCGCCCTCTTCGCCGGCTGGCATCCGGCTCTGCTCGGCCTCGTCCGGGCCTCGCCCGAGGTGCTCCGCGGCGACATGGCCGACCTCGGTCCGCCGCGGCGCGTCTGGCACCGCGGCCGCGTCGTCTTTTCCGGCGACGCCATCCACGCGACGACGCCCAACCTCGCTCAGGGCGGCTGCCAGGCCATCGAGAGCGCGCTCGCGCTCGCGCTGTGCCTCGACCGCTTCGGGCCGGGGGAGGCCGCGTTCGATGCGTTCGCCCGCCTGCGGCGCCCGAAGGCGGCGCACGTCGTGCGGACGTCGTGGGCGCTCGGGCGCGCGGCGCACACCCGCAACCCGCTCCGCCACTACGCGATGCGGGCCGTGCTCGAACGCGCCCCGGCCGCGTTCGTCCGCCGGCAGGAGGCCGTCCTGAACACGCTGGCCTACCTCCGGCCCTTCGACGCGCGCGGGCTGCTCGGGCCGGCGTAGCGCGGCCTGCGCCCGTTTTCCCGGCCTCCTCACCCCGGCCAGCCTGCTGCGGTCGTTGATTGCGCCTGCACCTGCCTGCGCGCCCGTGACCATCGGCCCGATCGACCTCGGCGAGCGCCCGCTCGTCCTCGCCCCGATGGAGGACGTGAGCGACCCACCGTTCCGCATCCTGTGCAAGCGGTTCGGGGCGGACCTGCTCGTGACCGAGTTCATCTCGGCCGGCGGGCTCGTCCACAACGCCGCGACGTCGGTCCAGAAGCTGGAGTTCTACGAGGAGGAGCGGCCGGTCTCGATCCAGATCTACGGCGGGCACGCCGGCGACATCGGGGCCGCGGCGGCGATTGCGGACGCGCAGCAGCCGGACTTCGTGGACATCAACTTCGGCTGCCCCGTCAAGAAGGTCGTCTGCCACGACGGCGGCGCGGGCATCCTCCGCAACCTGGACAAGATGGAGACCCTCACGGCAGCCGTCGTCGCCAACACGACGCGCCCGGTGACGGTCAAGACGCGGCTCGGGTGGGACGACGCCTCGATCAACGTTCTCGACGTCGCCCGGATGCTGGAGCGCGTGGGCGTCCAGGCGCTCGCGATCCACGCGCGCACGCGGGCGCAGATGTACCGCGGCGAGGCGCGCTGGGAGTGGCTCCGGCGCATCAAGGACGAGGCCGGCCTGTCGATCCCGCTCATCGGAAACGGCGACGCGGCCACGCCGGCTCGCGTCCGCGCCATGTTCGACGAGACGGGCGTAGACGCCGTGATGGTCGGCCGCGGGGCCATCGGCAACCCGTGGATCTTCCGCGAGGCGAAAGCGCTGATGGAGACCGGCGAGACTCTTCCGGGGCCGACATGGGACGAGCGCATCGAGACGGTCGCGGAGCACGTCGTACTCAAGGCCGCGTGGCTCGGCGAGCGCAAGGGCGTCCTGGAGATGCGCCGCATGTACGGCGGCTACTTCAAGGGCCACGCCGGCGCGAGCCGCCTCCGGACCCGCCTCATGACAGCCACGGACACGGCGGGCGTGCTGGAGATCCTGCTCAACATGTCCGAGACCGATGCGGACGCCGAGGCGCCGCCGGTCGCGGTCGCCGTGGCCCGGGCGATGCCCGCCGGGGCGGCGATGGCGCGCCTGCCGCGGCCGGCGCGCCTGCCCTCC